>CAZZIY010000197.1:0-4399 GCA_964654525.1 uncultured Vampirovibrionales bacterium
CTCTCCAAAGCCTCTGCAAGAAAATGGATGAATACCCTGATGAAACAGAGCAGCCCGATTCGCCGAGGAGAAAACCCGCTGAGTAAAACACACGAGGTGACGATGACCTTAGAGGTTTGTCTACCTCCATTGAAAGCCATAAAGTGGCTATACGCTATGGCTAACTCCCCAGAAATAAAGCTATTTGATCTGCAATGGCGGATAGCCGCCGGACTGGTTTACTTCCACATATCCAGTCTAGACGAAGTGCCAGCCTTTTCCTTTTGGCTTGAGCAAAAGGAAACGCTATACAAGCACTGGGGCGGGACTCTTCGGGTGATTCAAGCCCCGGATTCACAAGGACAACTCATCGCTGAACTCAATCAAGCTCCCCATCCATTAACCCGTCAGTTAATGCAACAATGGGTGAACGCGATCGATCCCCATAGGATTTTTACGGGATGACACCAGAGAGCAGCACTGAAAATTTAGCCAAAAGTCCATTTGACTTACTGAAAGCCTGTATACACTGCGGGATGTGCCTTAGTACTTGCCCTACTTATCGCGTTACAGGTTCTGAGGCTGAATCTCCTCGCGGGCGACTTTATTTGATGAAGCAAATTACCCAAACAAATGAGCAGATTACTTCTGCAACAGGAATTTTGCCCCATTTAGATAATTGTCTCGGGTGCCTGGCGTGTGAAACGGCTTGCCCTTCCGGTGTACAGTACGGTGAACTCCTCTTTAAAACTAGGAAAGAGTGGATCGACCACCCACGTACTTTCTGGTACCCCATGCAGCGGTGGGCAAAACAATGGATTTTCTCTCAAGTGTTAACCCGACGAGAATGGCTGGTCTCTGGTCGCCATTTTTATAAACTATTGCAGCGATTTGGCGTATTTTCTTGGCTAGAGCGCTTTGCCTGGGTGAGATCGCTCCCATGGATTGGCCCTGCACTGGCTCTGGCTCCAGAAATACCACATCGCTACAAACCACTTCATCCCGGGCTTTCCTTTGGCAACACCGGCGGAGAACGGGTTGCATTGATGCTGGGCTGTGTGATGGACGCTGTTTATAACCACATTCATTGGGCAACCATTCAGGTTTTAGTGGAAAACGGCTATTATGTCTATATTCCAGAGCAGACCTGTTGCGGGGCTTTGGCCCATCATGCAGGAGAAGAGGCTATTGCCCGTGATCTCGCGCAACAAAATTTGGTGAGTATCCTTCGCAGCAACCCGGATTGGATTGTGCTAAATTCCGCTGGCTGCGGCTCGACAATGAAAGAGACCCCCAAACAATTTGCGGGAGATACTGTTTTTGAAGAAAAGGCCAGGCATTTCTCAGAAAAAGTTGTTGATATTATGGTATTACTGACCAAAAAACCCTTACGCCCAATGAAAAAACGACTTTCAATCACTGTTGCCTATCATGCGGCCTGCCATCTCCACCATGCTCAAAAGGTTCGGCTCGAACCCGAAGCGATACTCAGACAAATTGCGGGAATCAACTTGCTCCCTTTGTCAGAACCAGAACTCTGCTGCGGCAGTGCGGGGATTTATAATCTGGAACACCCGGAAATCAGTGCGGACATCATGGCGCTCAAACGGTCCGACATTATGAAGACACAGGCTGACGTACTTGTCAGTGGAAACCCCGGATGCCTATTGCAATTGACTGCTGGATTAAAACCCCTAACAAAAGAAAACAAAGCCATGATCGTCCTGCACCCCATAGAACTTTTGGCGGAAGCCTATGGTTACCGAGGGTACTTACCGCAATGAGGCCCGGTCTCGAAATAGGGGCAATACAGCGCTGGAAAACCGTTGTGGATGAGACCATGTTGGCTCGGTTTCACGACGGATTGGTCCACCCGCTGTACGGAACATCCACTGCAGTGCAGCATATGGAGTGGGCGTCTCGGCAGCATATTTTGCCTTATCTAGAACCCGGTGAAGAGGGTATGGGTAGTGAAGTTTGGATTCAACATAAAGCTCAGGCAACCGTAGGGACACTCATCGAGGTTTCTGCCCAAATAACTGAAATCACCCCCCCATTTATCCGCTGCGAAACAAACATCACGGCGGTTGAAACTGGGCTATTGTTGGCGAGTGGCTATGTGGTTCAGGCGTTTGTTCGTCGCAATTTGCCTTAAAAGCCAGCCGTATTTGTAACAAAATATTACAGATTTACTCCATTGCTAACACAAGTCATGGAAAAAAACCGTTTATGCTCGTGGTGAGGTTGTGCGTTTTTGAGCGCCAGATTGAGTCAAGTAAAGTCGTTCTCTATATTTCAATTTAACGCCAATTTTTACGTTGAGAAGTGCTGGGAAATTTAAAATATTAGTCCGATTTGGGGAAAGTAAGCGTATGAGTATTCATGCTGTTGGCACATTTCGTGCTGCGTTTGGTTCATTACCGGCTCAGGTGCAATTTGGAGCCCTGTCATCTAACGATAGAAGCCGGGTGTTTAACCGGTTACTAGGGACCATGGAGCATCCAGGTAAATTATTGGGCTTATTGGAAGAACGCGCCAAGCTACTAGAAGCCCTGGAGAATCCCTTTGGGTTTAAAAAACGGATACCCCCTTCAGATGCTGAAGAGCAAGCCATTCAGCAGGCTAGAAAAGAACTCTCAATGACAGAAGAGCGGGTGATGGATATGGCCGCCACCCAGTGGCCGGGTGATGTCAGTGCTCAAGTCCTATTTGCACTGATGGATGAGAGTCAGATGCCAACGTATCAAGCACCCAGCATACTGGTAAAGACCTTAGAAAAATATGCCGACGCTGCAAAATCCAGCAATAGCGATTCCGGGACAGGCGCCAAGAAAAAGCAACTGGTCACTATTTCTCCTGAAGTATTGCAACAAGTACTCGCTGCAACAGGGAAGACCGCCAGCGTTGATCAAAGACAATTGGTTCCTGCCTTTGCAGGGACTACGAAGGCTAACAAGACCCAAAAAAACAAATTTATACTCCTTGCCTAATATTTAACTAGCTGCCATAACATACCTGATTGCCGGTTCTGAGGGGGACCGGCATTTTATTTTGCAAGATCTTTATGGCAAAATAGGCGGATTGATTTACCTTGATGTGATTCCATTTCCATTTAACAGAGGAGTATCTGACGATGGCCCCAGGCGAAACGACTCCAGCCAAATTGATTGCATTGTACTCTCAGCCTGAAAACCCAGCTGAATTTGATCGTGCCTACTTTGACACCCATATGCCCTTGGTCGAAAAAATCCCCGGGCTTGCCCGCGTGGAAGTAGCCAAAGTTAATAGCAACATGATGGGCGGCACGGCACCGTATTACATGATTGCAGAACTCACCTTTGACTCTCTTGAAGACCTACATAGTGGGATGAATTCGCCTCAAGGACGTGAAGCGGGGAAAAACCTAATGAGTTTTGCCGCTAAAAATGTAACCATTCTGACCTCTGAAATCACCAATCTTCAAGGCGCAGGTGTATTTTAACCATGAGCACATCTCAAAAAGAGGCCAAACGCCATCCCTTACTCACTCCTCACTCTCCTGCTGATTTTGACTTTCAGCACATTATTTACGAGAAATACAATCACCGGGCTAAAATTACGATTAACCGCCCTGAAAAGCATAATGCTTTTGACTTTGCTGCGATGCGTGAGATGACAAAAGCGGTTGAAGATGCCGCGTGGGACGATTCTATTGGCGTATTAATCATCACCGGGGCGGGCGAAAAAGCCTTTTGTACGGGGGCTGATCTCAGCGAGCAAGCCGCCTACTTCCTCGACACCCCCCGTGATTACTGGAAGTGGATGAGTGCCTTTATCGAGTTTCATGACAAGATGCGCAATTTAGGCAAACCCAGTATTGCTCGGCTCAACGGCATTGTCGTGGGCGGCGGTAATGAGATTAATATGGCCTGTGATCTGGCCGTTGCGGTTGATGATATCTATATCAGGCAAGTGGGCGCCGCTCACGGTTCAGTCGCAGCCGCAGGTGCCACTCAATGGCTTCCATTGATTGTGGGTGACCGGCGGGCACGGGAAATTCTGTTGCTCTGTGAGGAGATTCCTGTCCAAAAAGCCCTAGAATGGGGTTTGGTCAATCAGGTGGTCCCTCGTACGAAACTAGATGAGGCCGTGGAAACCATGGCGGACAAACTCCTCCAGAAACTTCCTGAATGTACCCGCTACACCAAGCAGCAGCTTAATTTTTGGCGGGATTTTTCTTGGGGAATCACGTTGCCCCATGCGCGTGACTGGCTAACCATCCATTCCGCAAGTGCTGAAACCATTGAAGGCACCCGTGCCTTTATGGAAAAGCGTCGACCTAACTATGCCAAGCTCCGAGAGGACTTATCATGACCCTCAGCACTCAATATCAATACATCCTCACCCGGGTTATTGAGGCCCCTCAAAAACAAGGCCGTGC
>CAZZIY010000198.1:0-4399 GCA_964654525.1 uncultured Vampirovibrionales bacterium
GGTTTTATTGGCTCTGGCTTAGCAGGTCCAGTCCCCACCGCTGGCTTTATTGGCTCTGGCTTAGCAGGTCCAGCCCCCACCGCTGGCTTTATCGGGTCTGGCTTTAAGGGCTCTGGTTTTATTGGCTCTGGCTTAGTAGGTCCAGGCGCCGCCGCCGGCTTTATCGGGTCTGGCTTTAAGGGCTCTGGTTTTATTGGCTCTGGTTTCTCAAGTACAGGTTTTCCAGTTGAGGGCTGTGCATTCCACTTTTTAACCGAAAGACCTGATTCAGCAGTAGCCCGGTTCAGTTTTATACTGGTTGCTGCTTGAGGTTTTTCCGGATTTGACTGCTTTGCCAAATTGGGCTTTGGGACAGTTGGACTAGAGGAACGTTGATTCGAGGGTTGTTCTGCCGTTTTTTTGTCTGGAATGACTTTGGGTGCTTGATAAATTTTGCCTGGTTCAAATGGAATGACTTGAGCATTCACGCCTGCGTCCGGGTGATTGTTCGCATTTTGAGCTGCCAGTGCGGCTGTAGAAAACCCATTACAGCCCAGAGCCAGCACCAAAAGTCCGCTTAGCAAACGGGCTAAAGCGTTGCCAGAGGAATGAACGCAAAGGACATCAATGCGGAATAGGTGAATAACGTCACGCTGTGTGGGAATCACAATCACCCCCTGGGGATCATTTAATAGAAATGAGACCTAAGTTGCGCGCTTAAAGTCAAGATCGCACTTTCGGAGTCGAATACTTTTGGGCGTCACTTCCATCAGTTCATCTCCCCCAATAAAATCAAGACCAAACTCCAAGGTCAAATCAACTGGGGTCGACAAAACTTCCAGTACTTCGGCACTTGCGCTTCGCATGTTGGTCAATTTTTTGGCCTTGCAGACATTCACCACCAGGTCATTGCCTCGGTTGTGCTCTCCCAAAACCATTCCTCGGTAAACTTTGGTTCGAGGCGTAATAAAAAAGGTACCCCGGTCTTCCATATTCTTTAAGGCGTAGGCGGTAGAATCTCCTGTCTCATGGGCCACCAGTGCACCGTTGCGCAAATTACCAATATCCCCTGCCCAAGGACCATAATGGGCAAAAGCGTGGCTCATTGTCCCTTGTCCTCGTGTCAGACGAATAAATTCGCTGCGGAATCCCAATAAACCTCTGGCTGGAATGATAAACTCCAACATCGTACGACCACTTTCAGCCTGCATATTGCGCATCTCGCCTCGACGCTCGCATAAGCGCTCGATACAGGCCCCTGTAGCTGTCTCTGGAACATCCAGCATGAGCAGTTCGTAGGGTTCTTTGAGCTCCCCATTCTCAGTTTTGGTCAACACTTGGGGCTGACTCACCTGGAATTCGTAGCCTTCCCGGCGCATGGTTTCAATCAAAATGGTTAAATGGAGCTCTCCGCGGCCCCGTACCGTAAACTGTTCTGGAGTATCTCCTGGGGCTACCCATAGACTGACATTGGTTTTTGCCTCTTTCCAGAGACGGTCTTTGAGATGACGAGAAGTCACAAATTTACCCTCTTGCCCGGCAAAGGGACTATTGTTGACCGAAAAAGTCATCTGCAACGTCGGCTCATCAATGTCAATTAAAGGAAGGGGTTCTGGGTTTTCAATTGAGGTGAGTGTTTCTCCAATTTGAGCATCATCAATCCCAGCAACCGCTACGATATCACCCGCACTCGCTTCATTGACTTCGAGTCTTTGTAGGCCCTGGAAGCCAAAAAGTTTACTCACTCGGTGGTTTTTAGTGCTTCCGTCCCGAGTTACCAGCGCAAGTGCTTGTCCAGACCGAATCACGCCTCGGTGAATACGACCAATCAAAATACGGCCAAGGTAATCGTTGTAGTCCAAGGTGGAAACCTGAAGCTGTAGGGAGCCCTCTCTGTCTGAAGGCGGAGAGGGAATCTCCTTCATAATGGTTTCAAACAAGGGGGCTAAATTCTCGAAAGAATCTTTGGGCGACAGTGCCGCTGTTCCTTGAAGACCACAAGCATAGACCACAGGAAAATGCAGCTGGTGGTCATCGGCTCCCAATTCGATAAATAAATCCAAGACCTGATCGACCACACGCTCAGGATCCGCTGCGGGTCGGTCCATTTTATTGATGACGACCAGTATCTTCAGCCCGCGTTCAAGAGCTTTTCGCAACACAAAACGAGTTTGGGGCATCGGGCCTTCTACAGCATCAACAACCAAGAGGGCTCCGTCCACCATCGTAAGGACCCGCTCCACTTCACCAGAGAAATCGGCGTGTCCAGGGGTATCGACAATGTTAATTTTCGCGTCTTTATAAGGAATCGCGGTATTTTTTGCCAGAATCGTAATGCCACGCTCACGTTCAAGATCGTGAGAGTCCATGGCCCTCTCAGTCACCGTCTCATGAGAACGGTAAATGCCACTTTGTTGAAACATGGTGTCCACCAGGGTAGTTTTTCCATGGTCAACGTGGGCAATAATGGCGATATTACGAATTTTGGTGGGTGTGACTACAGACATGAGGCTTCCAAATTGCCAGATGGGGCGTGGTTAAAAGTGTACTGGCAGTATTCACGGTTGTGCAAGAGTTTAAAAAGGGGGGATTCGATTCAGTCAACCTCAGTAAAGCAAAGGCCACCCCGATTGGCAAGTGTTAACAAAACTTTTTTCCAATTTGGTTCTAATGGGTGCAACATCGCCGTGAATCATTCGTCTCTACGTTATGATGATTCCCATTGAACTTGAGTCATAAGCGCGTCATACTCGTTCTAAATCACGAAATTCACTGAGTAAATCACCCATAAACAAAGGAGCCGACTGAGTGATGATCTTCCCAAAGCTTAAGTCTTATAGCACACTGGCAATATCTACGGTCTTAACACTTTGTTTTCTCAGCTTCTTTTTGCTGACAACTGCCCAAGCAGAAGACGCTGCCACGTCCAAGCCTGATTGCATTGATCAAAAAATTTCAATGATTGGCCTTCAAGGATTTTCAGTCACCCTCAAAGACGGTACCGTTTGGACAACGCCGGGGTCTGCTGCAGGAAACGTCTTTTACTGGCAGCCAGAAGACCCCGTAAAAGTCTGTGGCAACAAAATTACCAACTTAAACACACAACAGGCCGTCAAATTTACGCCCGTCAAGCGAAGCGAAAAACATCAACACACGGACGCTGCTAAATAATGGCCCTCTATTTTTGTCTTCCCAGAAAGTTTCTAAGAAAGTTTCTAATCCGTGGATCTTGAATCACTCAAACCTCTTGGCTTCTTCTTCACAGGCACATTCGTCTCGGTCTTTTCTATCGTCAACCCTATCATGGCGGCCCCAGTTTTTGTTTCGCTGACTCAACACGAAACCCCAGAGGAACAATCCCGTGTTGCGGCCCGTGCCGCTGGCTATGTGTTCTGGATACTTCTTGCCTTCACCGCATCAGGGTCTTTAATCTTAAACTTTTTCGGGATCTCCATTCATGCACTGCGGATTGCGGGCGGCATGATGATTTTATCCTCTGCCTACGGCATGTTAAACAAACGCGATAGACTCCTGCCCGAAGAACAGGCTGAAGCAGCCGAAAAAGAAGATATTTCCTTCTCACCACTGGCCATGCCCATTTTGAGCGGTCCTGGAGCAATCGCTGTGATGATTGGTCTGGCCACTGATTGTGACACCTGGATGCACTATGTCGTGGTAGGTTTGGTCATCGTTTTGGTCTGTCTGTCTTGCTATTTTACGCTAAAGCTCTCCAACCGAATGATGGAAAAGCTCGGCAAGACGATGATTAAGGCCTTTAGCCGGATTATGGGCTTTATTCTGCTCTGTGTCGGGGTCCAGTTCATCGTCAATGGGGTGAACCCACTCATTAAACAATTGCTCAAAGAGGTGCTAAAGATTTATCACTAAAAATCTAGCACTAAAATATCTTGAAACTTCTTGCCAGACTCGCCCAAGTGCTCATCACTTGCTGAAAAAGTAAGCGTCATGTCTGGGTCGTTGATTGCGTGAGACAAAGCCCGGGATAGTAATTCTTTTGTGCCCGGATCTAAATCGCCAGAAGCCTGTTTTTTAGGGTGAGTTTGAATCCGGTATCGCAATTCAAAGTCAGACGCTGCCCTTTGAACCAATTGATATTGCGCTACTGGCAACTGATTGAGCAAAGGAATGACTTTACTAGGAGACACTGGCTCTCCAGAAGAATGAATCAAAAAGCGGCGCTGCCGGCCTTCAAAAGTCCGAAGTACAGGCCATTGCAGGCCGCAAACACATTCGCTCTTATCAGAAACTTGCCCCCAATCTCCGGTTTCATAGCGAATTAAGGGCATTGCTGCATTAGGAAAGTGGGTGACAACCAAAGGACCTGAAGAATTTTGGCCCGAAGTATTGTCTATATTAGACTCCAGGAAATTAAGAGGGGCATGAAGATGAAACGTGCCTT
>CAZZIY010000199.1:0-4368 GCA_964654525.1 uncultured Vampirovibrionales bacterium
TTTTGGGGTAAACCCTTCTCTAAGAATCACCTCAGGGCATTTCTACAAAAGTGGTGAAAAACACATGGATTGCGGATTTGACATGTTTGTTTTATTATCAACGCTGTTAACAGGAATCACAGACCCCTCTCTGGATCCTCAAGCACAGCACCTGTGTTTGCTTGAGCTTTCATCTTTTTGTTTATTTTGCGTTATTATTTACGGGGCCGCTTCCTGCCAACCGTTCGTTCAATGTGTTCCATTCTGTCGTGTTGTTCAAAACTGAATAGTCTGTCTTCGTGTCGCAAACCCTTTAGCTTAGTTGCGAGGATTTTGGGGTGCTTAGACAGTATGTCGTTATTATAGAAGGAGTTATTCATCTTATGAAAACCTCAATCAAAACATTGCTCGCAGCCGTTGCCGTTCCCGTTGTTCTTTCTTCCCTGCCGTTGCTTGGCTGGAGTGAGTGCAAAGCGTCAAACAAAGTCAGCAGCAGCCAAACTTTCTTCACCAGCAGCAACATCAATACCAACTTTAATGGGGGTCTTCCCTCTGGCGTGTTCACCCCTTCTTTGAGCAACCTCAGCCCAGAAAACCAAGCTCGATACACAGAATGGTTCACCAAGGGCCAAACCCAACTGGTAGACCGTCAGTATCCTGAAGCGGTGGAAACCTTCGAGCAAGTCTTAAATATCGATCCCCAATCTGTCCCGGCTTACAGAAACATCGCCGAAGCCCTGTACTTCCAAGGCTACTACACCAAATCCTTGAACATGATCGACAAAGCCATCAGCTTAGACCCCGTCAATGCGAAATTGTTCTTCGTCAAAGGCCAAGTGTTGGAAGCCTTGAACCGTGGACCAGAAGCGATTGAAGCCTACTTGACCTTCATCAACTGGGATCCCACCGATTCATCTTCTTTAACCGCCCAGCGCAAAGTCAACGAGCTGTACGATCGTTATGAAACCCGTTTAACTGCGGTTCAACGTGAGTACTTCAGTGGCCTTCGCTTGCTGAGCATGCAAAACGCCCCTGAGGCCATCCCCTTCTTCAAGCGTGTTGTAGAGTTGGAACCCACCAACATCAACAACAAACTCTTCTTGGGTATGGCATACCGGATGAGCAATCAAAACACGCAAGCCATTGCTGAATTTGAAGCCTTGACCAAAGTTCAACCAGACAACGGCATTGCCTACTTCCAGCTCGGACGAGCTCTCGAATGGAATGGTCAACAAACCCAAGCCCAGCAAGCCTGGCAGCGTTTCGTCAAAACCACCCCAAATTCCACACAGGCTGGTTTGATCCAACGCAAAATGAACGTGAACTAGCTTCACGCATCATCCAATACCTTCCAGTCACGGGTGTTTCCTCAATTGAGGAGACACCCGTTCTGGCAAATTCTGGCGAACTTCTGGCAAATGGCACATGAGGACGGATCACCCCATGTACTGACATTGCAGTGCTGACATTGCAGTGCTGGCATTGCAGTGTTTGTCCCATTTGCGTTATAAAACTCTCTATGAGCTACGAAACCGGTGCCCCCCCCCCTGTAACAGAAAACACCCTGTACCGCCCTCTGGGCAGAACCGGGTTGAATGTCTCATTGTTTGGGTTTGGAGCCTGGGGGATTGGCGGCAATGCTGCCGGCGATAGCTACGGAGAGACCGACGATAATACCTCTATAGCGGCCCTCCATACGGCCTATGAAGCCGGATGCACCCTGTTTGATACCAGTCATCACTTTGGGGGCGGCCATAGTGAAACCCTCTTAGGTCAGGCCCTGGCTCAGTGGGACCGCAGTCGTGTGGTGATCAGCACCAAGGCCAGTGAGCGTTTTGCTGAAAGCCAGCTTCGAGAAAATTTAATGAGCAGCTTAAAACGACTGAATACTGATTATATTGACGTCTTCCATCTGGAAACACCCAGCTTGGCGCTGATTCAACTCGGCAAAGTCTTTGATGTCCTGGCACAATTTCAGGCAGAAGGACTGATTCGCTCCGGGGGGATCACCATTCACGACCCGCAAGAAGGGATTCAGGCAGCAAAGCATCCTGTGATCGGGGTCATTGAAGCACCTTATCACCTATTTGACCGGCGAATTGAGACAACCCTGCTACCGCATCTCCAACAAAGCGAGACAGCTCCCGGGCTTTTGATCCGAGAACCCTTGGCCAATGGGTTTTTAACAGGAAAATTCCCCGCTGATGCCTCTTCTAATGCCTATTTTATGGAGGGGGATTGGCGAACCCGCTGGCCAAAACTGTACATCCAAAAACGGGCCTCTGCGGTTCAAACCGTTTCAGACTATGCCCGTCAGATAGGCAGCAACGTGCATCACCTGGCATTGCAGTTTGCCCAACAAGCCCCCGGTGTCTCTTCCGTGCTGGTTGGGTGTAAAACCCCAGAGCAAGTGCTGCAAAACATCCACGCCTTACAGACCCCCTTGCCCGCTCAAGACGGGGATAAACACGCCGGCTTGATGGGGCTGGAAGCCGTGTTGGGTCAAATTTTTTAGACATTTTCTGGGTTCTGTTTTTGTAGTAAAACAGAGGCATGAGTGCGCTTTCCTTTACAACTGGCAGACCCTCTATTGGACCATTCCAGCACAGCGGTGCTGTCCGCCCTGCGGCTAATGCCGCTGGCTTGGTCTCCCTGTGCTCACAACTGGGGCAAGGGCTTTCTGTCCGTCCAGATGGGACTTTACAGCCAAATGAGCCTCTTATCCGCTCCATTATTCAATACCGAGAAGCGGCCGTCCCGCTGCTTTCCAATATTCTAAGCCAGGCCGGGTACGGTATCCCGTATCCCTCTGTAGCGACTATTGTAGAAACACTTTATACTGCCCAACGACTCGCACAGTCTGGGGTCAATACCGAAAGCCTATATCCTGCTGCCAGCCGACTGAATACTCACCCAGATCCATTGGTCCAGATTTATCTGGCCGGTTTATACCGACAATTGAGAGAGCCCGCCGCGTTCGGCCCGATGCTCACCACGCTTATCAATCACGCGGTCACACAGTACCCACAGGCCCCAAGTTCTTGGAATGTGAGTGAGGAAGTGGGGGGCACTGTGTTACAACAGATAGCAAACCGTACCGCTGAAGAAACCGTTCGCCGGCTTCAACCCTATCTCCAGAAAAGTTAAAGGAAATGCTGCGCCTATGACCCAAGGAAATGATCAGTCCAATAAGGCCTTATTGGATAACAGCCCGATTGCTATTGGCATTGATATTGGCGGAACCAAAGTAAGTGCTGCACGGGTGTATCCAGGAAAAAATGCCGACGACTGCGTGCAAGGCTTTATCAAACAGCCCACCCCGACCAATCCCGAAAGCTTTATAGAGACGCTGACCCAGATGATTGAAGCGTTGAACACGCCTGAAGTTAGTGCCGTGGGTATTGCCACTGCTGGCATTGTTGACCCTGTCGCGGGCTGTATCTTAGGTTCTACTGGAAATATCCCTTTCTTACGGCAGATTTCTCAACTAAAAACCCTCTTAGAATCAAAGGTTTCACTACCCGTTAGTGTTGAAAACGATGCCAATGCTGCTGCTTACGGTGAGTATAAGCAGGGTGCAGGTCGCGGGGTGAGTGATCTCTTGATGATCACTCTGGGAACCGGTGTGGGCGGAGGAATCATTCTGAACGGCCAATTGGCTCACGGAGGACACTGTGCCGCCGCAGAAGTGGGTCATATAGCCGTTTCTATAACTCGTGAGCGTCTGTGCACCTGTGGAAAGTGGGGCTGTTGGGAAGCCTACGCCTCAGGTACAGGCCTGGCTTTGACTGCTCAATCCATGCTTCGTGCCACACCCAACGCCAGTGCGTCTCGGGTGATGATGGGGCAGAATAATATTTTAGACGTGAATACCCATCAAGTAATCGACGCCGCAGGTGAAGGGGATCCACTGGCACTCAAGATTTTATCCGTCTGGCATGAGCACATTGCAACCGGTTTGGGGAGTCTCATTAACGTACTCGATCCCGGCGTCATTGTGATTGGCGGGGGCATGGCCCCCTTTGTCGATCTCGAACGCCTCACACAACTGACCAACGAGCGGGCTATGTTGCCTCCCGTTGATTTGCGGCCAGCCCAACTGGGCAACCACGCCGGCCTGGTTGGCGCGGCTCACCTGGCTCTTGAGGCCGCTGTGGTTCCCTCTCGTGTCTAGTAAAACAGGCGGTAAGCAAACCGCTCGGGAAATTGAAGCCCTTCAGACCGTTCAAGAAGCCCTCTACCAAGAAGCTAAACGCTTACGACTGAAAAAACGCTTCATCCAAAACTTTATGGTAAACCCGAATGATATTGAGGCCATTGTGAACGCGCACAATGCAAATAATCAAGATAATATTGTAGAGATTGGTCCTGGCAGCGGCTTTCTCACTC
>CAZZIY010000200.1:0-4325 GCA_964654525.1 uncultured Vampirovibrionales bacterium
AAACGTAACATTTTTGTAATAAGTATCCCCCCTCCCAAGGTATCCCGCCCCCTCGTCGATACGTTCTCATATTTAGTTTAGAGAGCGAGAGCTATTTCGAGGAAACTGCCGGAGGGTATCACGCTTATGAGTTTTAATGCCAACTATTACAACCAGATCTTGGGAGGGCACTTTAAGGCCACTCAAGATATTCTGCGCCAGTCCCAAAATGGAACTCTCGGCGGCACTGTGGGGAGCCACAACAATAACAGCAATGGGTCTGATCAAAACAGTATGATGATGATGATGTTTATGACCCTCATCATTCAGTTATTTCAGTCTAATGTTCGAACGCTACCACCCGGTCAACCCATGTTTCCCCAAAACCCATTCCCAGGATTTCCTGGCGGGGGATTTCCTGGCACTGGCTGGAACGACTGGAATCCTGGATATTACTCACCCTTTCCCTTTCCAATTGACCCGAACTGCGACCCGTCGACCCCACCCATTGATTCCACACCCCCTCGTAAAGCAGCGACGGATTTGATTCGCCAAATTATCTCGGGGGATACCGATAAATCCGCCGTCGATACCATTAAAGATGCCTTGGCCGATAAGTCCATCAGCAAGGCAGGATTAACAGACGGTCTGCAATACTTGCTGACTCGCGGCCGCTCCACATTGACCGGGCAATTGGTACCCATCATCCGCGATTTGGTTCAGGCCAACGTGATAGAACCTGAAGCAGTCTTTACTAACAAATTGATCAGCGATCTCAAACCCGCTGCGCGTCAAACCTTGGCCGATACCATTGCGCAGAAAGGACTATTTAAAGACAACAAGCCAGTGGATGAAATGACCCTATTTTTTGGACGCCAAAGCAAAAATACGGACCCCGATTCCGTGCGGCTTCGTTTATTCTCGCTTAGTACTTTAAACAAAGGCTACACCAGTAACTCTGGGGCGAATAAAACCTATATGAAGAAGTTACTGGAACTCTTAGGCTATAAAATCCCGGGGCGTAATACCATTCGCCCCATTGACGCCGATGTCACCACCATCAACTCGCAAGTGGCTTCTCTCAGCGATAAAGCGGATCTGGCCACCTTACTGGATGATGCGGGCCTCACCAACAAAGTATCTCTCAGCGCGGGTGATATCACACTCAACCGGGCAGAATTATCCGAACAAGACGGAGCCCTCTACCCAAACAACGTCTAACGCTGAGAGTCGCTCAAACATACTGAAAAAAGACCGACGCCTTCTCTAAATAAGGTGGAGGTCTTTTTTTATTGCAAAAACGCTTATTTTAACCCCACTTTACTGGGAACCGCTTCCCAGTTGCCAGTAATTGTCTGAATTTTTTCGACAATATGGCCTTCAGTAATGGCTCCCAAGAGTTCTCCGCGCTCAAACACTTTGCTGCCGTTCACAATCACGGCCTGCACTGCCGAAGGTTGCATCGAGTAGACCAGATTTTTCTGGAAGAAAGCGCGCGGCTGCATGGACAGGTCATCAAGGTCAATTACAGTCAGATCGGCTTGGTATCCCTTGGCAATCGCGCCAATCGATCTCCCTAGGTGCTTACCCCCCGTGACTGTACCCATCTGAAAGACGTCTTCAGCACTGATAACCGTGGCATCACAGTGATTCACTTTTTGGAGTAAACTGGTCATCCGCATTTCTTCGACAATAGAAGCCCTGTTGTTGCTACAGCCACCGTCAGTTCCCAAAGAGACTGAAACGCCTGCTTTGATCAAATCAGCGATTCGAGTAACACCGTCTCCTAAAAACATATTGCTTGATGGATTGTAACAAACCCCCATGCCAGAATCTGCCATCAGTTCGATATCTTTATCGTCTAGCCAAACACAATGAATGCCAACAAGTTTGGGGGAAAGTAATCCATTTTGATGCAAATACTGAATAGGACTCAGCCCGGTTTTTTCAAGGATCATCTCTCGTTCGTAGTGCCCTTCTGCAATGTGCATATGATAAGGCGCGTTCCATGAATCAGCGAGTTCTTTTCCAGCGAGAATCATCGGTAAGCTAGCCCCATGTAAGCTATGCGGGGCTGGCAAGACTGAGATAAGTTGATCGGCTTCAAATTCGCGCATCAGCATTTCGGTGTTACTGAGCGCCTGCTCAACGCTTTCTTGAAAGCGTTTTGGCGCTCCGTCCCAATCGTAAAACGTCCGCGCAAGCGTCAGCCGGATTCCTAAGTCTTTTGCTGCCTGGATCACCGCGCGAGCATTTTCATTACCTTGATCATTGAGATAGAAAAAATCACAAACAGTGGTGATGCCGTTTTTCAACATCTCTGCAAAAGCGAATAAAGCGCCCCAGTAAATTTCATCACGAGTCAACTTGGCTCCATATCGGTATAAGGCTCGGTCTCGCCAGTCAAAGAAGGCGGCATCATCAGCAATTCCCTTGAGAAGGGATTGGAATGAATGATTGTGACTATTCACAAAACCCGGGACTATCAATGCGTCTTCAAAGGCAATCATGTCACGAAAAGCCCGAGGTTCTAGGGTGTTTAAGGGTGCCACTTGTTGAATGACACCATTGTCCACCGAGATATAGTGGTCTTGAAGGGGTCCCTCAGGGGAATAAATGACATCCGCAGTAAAATAAGTCATGACACAGGCTCTGGTCGGTTAATATTTCATTACGTAACAGGCTAACCGAAGCCAAGCCCTGTGACAAGCGCTTGCCTTCGACAGCGTCGACTTGAATATGACAAAAATGTTACATCTCGTCCACTGTCTAGCATCAAATTGGATTGACTGGGCTTTTAAAACTATCCGTTCCGTTCACCTGATTTTCAAATTTGTGTTTGAGTGTATTCTCCCCAGTTTCACCCCCACTTTTTATAAGGATTATCTCCTATGACCATTGCTCCCCAGCAACGTTTTTCTCCCATGGCGGTCGCCGGTATTCTCAAAAAACAAGCTCACTTTGGGATGGGACATTCCAAGGCCCCCCAAAAAGACAGCGAAGCTCCCACGGCTATTTTTTCTATTCGCTCTAGCCCGTCTGCCGTTAATGACGCCAAAAAGGCAGCAGCACAGCTAAAGACCATTCGCAGCGCCTTTGAGGCAGGTATCACAGCCTTTGCCCAAGGAGAAGTAGATGTTGCAGATGTATATTTCGAACGGGCCATCACCCTAGAGATTGCATCGCCTAACGGCAATGGCAGAGGAGCCAGTTTTGTGATCGCCAAAGATTATGCACTCGGGAGACCAAACGTTGGCATCGACCCCAACCCCCAAAAGGCCATGGCTCTTATGGAACGCTTGCTCAAGGCCGGAATTAGCCTACCCGCCATTTTTATAACCTACGCCAAGGGAGTCGATGGCATTGAAAAAGACACCCCAAAAGCCATGGCAATTGCGGATCAGATGCTGCTAAAGACCCAACTCACTGACTACGGGGATAGAATCCGTATAGCAGAGCTGCTGGCAGACACTATCGGTCAAGAAAACAACATACCCGGCTTTGATGCCAGGGCAAAAGCGCGAGTCATTATCAAAACAGTTCTATCACAACTGATGAGTAAACCCATGCCCACTGCCATAAGCGATGAGCTGCTAGCTGAAAACGCTGCTTTGCTCAAAATAGCGCAACTAAAATTCAATTACAGAAAACCAGAAGCTCAATTTACCGAGAAGAGGGCACTGGAACCCGTATTTTTCGATTTAAGCGAAGCAACCCAAGCCCTCAAAACCTGGGTAAGCAGACAGCAAGCGACCAGCCCACTATCTCGGGATATTCCCATTCGAGAAGTATCCGCTCTATACACTCACCTTGCTTCTATTGCCAGCGGGCCCAGTCAATGTCAATTGAAAAACGTCGATCAGCATTTAAGCGGCCGCAATGTATCTGAGGCACTGCGCGCAATGGACGACGTTCACACACTGCTAAAAGATATCGTGGCGCCTAAAAAGTCATGACCGGTTTCGGCGCTCGACCCAAGTGCCACTCTCTGCCTGGCTGTGTTGATATTGCGCAGGCACCAGCTTTTTCCATCCATAGTAGACGATTAAACCCAACAGCGTAAACAGAACGCCAGCCAGACTGGTGAACCATTTATCTCCACCAATCAGCAAATAAAAGGCGATAAAACCGGCGCCAGCTATATAGGCAACCGGCAGTGCAAAGTCTCGTTTGCGTGTCATTTGATATTCCTCAGGAAATTGGCGGCCCAGTTTGATAAGCCCCGCCATCGTTAGGATGTAAAACAACAGGGACGTAAAGACAACATAGGCCAGCAGATCGCTGTATTTTCCGCTCAATGCCAACACAACGGACCAGACACATTGGACCCATAACGCGAAATTGGG
>CAZZIY010000201.1:0-4319 GCA_964654525.1 uncultured Vampirovibrionales bacterium
AAGCGGTCCAGAAGAGCTGTTACGTCGTGAGCATCCAGCACCATCTGCATAAAGCTGAGACGTTCGCCCATATAAAGTTTTTTGAGTCGAACCCCCGCATCTCGCGACAGTTGATAAGACTCTTGTAGCGTACGAGTTAGTTTATCTCCAAGGTAATCCATTTTGACCCGGGTCTGAACGAGCCGGCTTTCTTGGAACACCAAGGTTCGTTGGGCGACATCTAAGCGTTTTTGGTTTTTCACAATCACGGTAGTGATATGCTTGGCCTGCTTCAGGGTTTGCAGTTTTTTTTCGCGCACCTCTTGTGCCTGTTGCTCCAAAGATTGTTTTTGACGACGAAGTTGGTGCAGCTGGACGGGAGGGTTTTGGTTGAGTTGGTACTGGCGGGGATCTTGACCGTCCCATGCTAGTGAAACAACAGGGAATGAGAGGATTAAGACGCACAAAATCCTCATCAAACAACTTGGCCAACTTGGCAACATGTTACTTAGTGCCCCCCAACAGCGGTAGCAAAAAGAACAAAGAAGATGCGGCAAAGGCCAGCACCATCAACAAAGCAATCCATCGGGAGGCGTTACGAAAAAAATCCATCCGGAGAAATCCCCATTTGCGCTCATTTAAAAATTCCATTAAAACGAAATCTCGCACTGGTTTCAAGCAAACCCCAACATCCTTACCTCTCCCCCGTCCGTTGTAGCACATTGGCCCTAGACGTAAACAAATATTAATCCATTTGGAGGGATTTTTGGGTTTTCTTAAAGCTTTCTTGGAGCCAGGCCGATAGCAACAACACGTAAGCACAAACGATTTGATGAGAGTGGAGACTTTAACTCGTATGACTGCAAACCTCACTGCAAAACAACGCGTCCCAAACCGAAATACTGCATTCGCCGTCCATTTTGTCGTGAAAGGCGCAGAAAAGCGCAGAAACCTTGCCTATGGGAAGGCTAAAACACTCCAGCGTGAGCTGGGTGTTATTCCCAAATTGGTCAGTGTCAAATAACATAAGACACTCCTGCATCTCATAGAATTTGTAGCAAGCAATACAAAACAACGCGCCCCCGTTACGGCTGGCGCGTTTTTATTGGGCGTTTTTTTTAATCGTCCTTTCTAGTATAGTGTCTCCCCTATGCAAAAACTGACCCACCCCATATCGCCTGCACTGGTAGAAAGTCAGCTTCTAGAAAAGCAACTTCAAGACTCTGTCTGGGCTATCACTGAAGCCGTTTGTCATCAGACAACTGAACGAATCTTGAACGCCTTTATCGAGCATAAAGTTGGCGAAGAGCATTTCTTTTCCGTCAGTGGCTACGGGCATGATGATCTTGGCCGCGAAGTAATGGACAAAGTCTTTGCTCAATCGCTACAAGCCGAGGCAGCCATTGTTCGTCCTCAGATTGTCTCTGGAACGCATGCTATTGCCACCGCGCTGCGTGGACTGCTCAAACCTGGTGCTCATTTGGTGAGTTTAACCGGGCACCCCTACGACACTTTGGAAGAAGTGATAGGGATTCGCGGCCTCAGTTCTCAGTCCCTCATACAGCAAGGGGTCCATTATCACGAGTTGAACGTGTTTTCTGCCCACTCACACTGTCATGACTCACTGGATTTTTCTCAACTCAGTCCAGACGTTCTTCAGAAAGCCAACGTCTTTTTTATCCAACGTTCTCGTGGTTACAGCAGTGAACGGCCGAGTTTAACCGTTGCGCAAATCGCTTCAATTTGCCAGTATGTCAAAGACATCAACCCAGAAGCCAAAATCATTGTGGATAATTGCTACGGAGAGTTTACTGAGCCTGAAGAGCCGACAATGGTTGGGGCCGATCTGATCGCAGGCTCTCTGATCAAAAATCCTGGTGGGGGAATCGTCCCAACAGGTGGTTACATTGCTGGCAAGCAATGGGCCGTTCAAGCAGCATCTGAAGCACTTACGTGCCCTGGCATTGGCCCTGAAGGTGGGTATACCTTCGATCTCACTCGGACGATACTACAAGGCCTGTTTATGGCCCCCATGATAGTCAAAGAAGCCGTTAAGGGAATGCAGTTTGCCGCAAAATTGTTTTCTGACCTTGGCCTACAGGTTAGCCCGTCTTGGGATGCACCCCGCAGTGATATTATTCAGTTGATTCACCTGGAAACACCGGAGCGTTTAATCCAATTTTGCACAGCACTTCAGCAAAAGAGTCCGGTCCATGCCTATGTGTCTCCTGAGCCAGACCAGGTTCCTGGCTACGAAAGCCAGGTAGTGATGGCTGGAGGTACTTTTATTGAAGGGGCTACCATTGAACTTTCTGCCGATGGGCCCTTACGCCCCCCCTACACGGTCTTTCTTCAAGGTGGTCTCAATTACGCACACACGAGATTGGCATTATTACACGTTGCCAAAAGCATCTAAGAGTATCTAGAAGACGCCAGCATTAACCCAGGTGACCTTGGCGGATTCTCACTGTTAACTCTTGAATCTGGGTTTGTAAGATGGGCTTCAACAGAATCTCTTCTTTTACCTTTTCGTAGGCATACAAGACGGTGGTGTGTTTACGGCCGCCAAGCATCTCGCCAATTTTGGGAAAGCTCGCTTCGGTCAGCGTGCGCAAAATATAAATCGCCACTTGCCGGGCATAGGAGACATCTTTGGAGCGCGATGGGCCCGTTAAATCGTCGAGTGTGAGATGAAAATATCGAGCGATACCAGACAATAAAGAGACGTAAGAGAGTTGTTTGGGATCGGCCTTCATGCCCAGTACCTGTTGCGCTGTTGCCACATCCAAAGCAACGCCAGTGAGCATGCTAAAAGCCGCCACTTTATTGAGTGCACCTTCTAATTCTCGAACATTACTGGGATGCATCTCCGCCACAAAATGGAGCACAGAATCTGGAACTTTCAGTTTATCTCTTTCGGCCTTGCCCTTTAGAATCGCCACACGGGTTTCTAAATCTGGAGCCTGAATATCGGCAATCAAACCCCAGGCAAAACGGCTTTTCAGTCGGTCTTCTAACCCTAACAACAGAGAAGGAGAGCGGTCGCTGGACAGAATAATTTGTTTTCCCGCCTGATGCAGGGTGTTGAAAGTATGAAACATCTCTTCTTGAGTGCGCTCTTTGCCTTCAAGAAATTGAACATCATCAATAATCAGCACATCCGTGTCTCGGTAACGTTCACGAAACGGGGGGAGTGCCTTTTTACCGATGGCTTGGATTAAATCATTGGTAAATTGCTCTGCAGTCACATACCGAACCGAACAGTCGGGTCGGTGCCGCAGGAGGTAATGTCCAATGGCCTGCATCAGGTGTGTTTTACCCAGGCCCACACCGCCGTATATAAAGAATGGATTATAGTTTTGAGCCGGCGCTTCTGCAACGGCCAGAGCGGCCGCATGGCAAAAGCGGTTGTGCTGTCCCACCACGCAGTGTTCAAACGTGTAGCGAGGATTAAGCTGACTTTTGGCCGATCGAGGCGTCCAACACGAACTCTGAGAATCGCCAACAGGTTGAAAAGAATCAGGCACAGCATCAGTCACCAGATAGAGGGGGCCTGGTGTATCTGAAGAAACCAGCGTTCTCTCTGCAGTAGTAGGATTTTCACTGGGTTTTTCGGTCAATACCGTAATTTCCAAGCGCGTAATTTCGCTTAAAAACCTGTCTGTTAAGGCTTTGGCTTCAGCCAAAATAACTGTCTGATAGTGTTTCAAAACCCAGTCACGAGAGAAAGAACTTTCAGCCTGAAGCGTCAAGCACTCCGATGACCAATCCACACATTTGAGAGGAGCAATCCATGTTTTAAACTGCGGGACACTCAACACCTGCATCAGCCGATCGCACAAGGCTAGCCAAGACTCCTGTATATCGATTGAGCCATGAGGTCTTGCCACAGAAACCCAGGTCATCAGAGGCTGGCGGGACTGGGAGCAGGACTCACTCAAAGTTGTGTGATTGCTCGAAGGTGTTTGATTGTCGGAAGAGGGATTGAGTGTCATTAAATTTGATTTCACTATTTTCATGGTTTTGAAACACAGGGGCAAGCAAACCCCTACCGGGCTTTGCACAAAAGGTGAAAACGACCAAATCGACAAATACCCCTAGACTTAAAGTCTGACTCTGGAGCTTGTCCCGGGAGAAGAGGCGGTATATAAGCCAAAGAGATAGTTTCCACGACACACGTCACGGATACCAAAGATACCGACTGAAGAACACACCGTGGGAGACAAGAACTCTCTATCGGGGTTGAGAAATTGAGAATACCATAGGGTGAGGAAAAAGCATGCATTGCATTTCAAAGGTTTTACATTAATTTTTTTTGCACTTTTTTTACAAAGCCGAAC
>CAZZIY010000202.1:0-4315 GCA_964654525.1 uncultured Vampirovibrionales bacterium
TGTTTGGTATTTTAGTTTTATTTACGACATTAAATTTTTATCTATTTACCAATCACGGCCTCTGGGTACCGCTGGCTGTTCCCTTACTGTGGATGGTAGGACTTATTTTAGTCAGCAGCCTGATGAAGTATGCGCTTCAGGATAAAGACAAACGGGAACTCACCCAGGTGTTTTCAAAATATGTGTCTCCTCAAGTGATGGAAACGATTATCGCCAATCCCGGTAAAGCCTTAGAGACTTTGAAAGGAAGCAAACAGGAACTCACCGTATTATTTTCTGATATTCGAAACTTCACCTCAACCTTTGAAACCGAAGACCCAGAGGTGATGGTGGAGCAACTCAATGAATTTTTTGATGTGATGACACACATCGTCTTAAAACATGGTGGGACCCACGATAAATATATGGGTGATGCGATTATGGCGTTTTTTGGAGCCCCGTTACCCCTGAAAAACCATGCGCTGGCTGCGGCCAATGCCGCATTGGAGATGATCGAAGCCCAAGAACTTCTCAATGATAAATGGCGAAAGCTAGGAAAATTCGAGATTCGTCAAGATATCGGGCTGAGTTCGGGCATGATGTATGTAGGCAATTTTGGCTCAGAACTTCAAAAAAATTATACGGTAATGGGCAGTACGGTGAATTTAGGTGCTCGTCTGGTGGCCCTGGCCCATCAGAATATGGCACAAATTATTTTAAACCAACGTGCTGCTGATTTGATTTCTGATCTTGCAGAAATTACTCCCCTAGCGCCGGTTATGGTTAAAGGGTTTAGTGAACCCGTTTCTGCTTATTTACTGCATGCGTTAAAAAATCCAGGCGTTAAAAAAACTAAAAATATACAGAACACGCGGTAATGCCCTTTGTGATTTAAGGCGTTAGATTGTTCAGGGTCCATTTTGCCTGGACCAGATAGCACAACTGCTCTAACGATCTTGAATACGCTTGATATTGGGCTGAATTACTTTCAAACTTGAGTACCAGAATTTGCCCTTGCGCCACACTGGTATTTAGCTGAATATGACGAATAGCAATCTGAGAGGACTCAAACACAGAAAAAAGCTCTGCCAGCCATTCACTTGAAAACGTCAATGCGGTGGCCTGAAAATGGTAGCGTGTTGTTCTATCATTTTGAGCCAGATTCACGTGTTTGCCTTCACTCTAAGCCAAAACAAGCCCGTACTATTCAGTCAGTTGCAGCTTCTGTGTAAAGCCAATTTCTTGCAGCAATTCATAAGCTTTCACCCCAATTTCACTGCGAGGCTGAGATTTAATCACTTCGGTCAACTCTTTGACTGCTTTTTTGTAGTCATTATCTGCCATTAAAATTTTACCCATTTGGAAAAATGATTTATCTCGCAGCATCGCAAAAGAGAGAGCCAGCTGCTTTTCGAGTTCTGCTTGGGCACGGGCCGAAGAAATGTTGGTGAGTGATTTGTATAAGCTCAAATGTGCTTCTGTTGCCTCCACCAGCCATTGCTTCAGCGGAATCAGCATTACTTTTGCGGTGCCGTACTCTTTTTTTTCAATCAGAAGGGCGGTTTCATTAATTCGGTTTTCTGCCGCGACCAAGCCCAAGGGGTTATTGGGGTCATCGAGGGTCACCAATTTTTTGGGAGGGTTGACCCGACTAATTTCTGGCTCAGCGACTTTGGGGTTAATCAGTTCGGGCTGTGTCAAAAGAGGCGGGCGTTTATAGACTGGCTTTTCAAGAGGTGCCTTCTGAGATGATTCTGCCGTGTTTGATGGAGTGCCAGACTGAGGACTCACCACTGTGTCTGAACTGACCGGCACCGCGGGGGCTGTGTTTGCATTCAAACTCTGATTTTCTGGTGCAATGGCGGGAAGTTCTTGATTGCCTTGTGCTTGATTGCCTGGCGCTGGATTGTCTGAAGTCTGTTTGTCAGTATTAGAGTCTTCCACCGGCAGTGCAACAGACGGCAGTTGTATTGGCTTTGGCCGCTCCGGCATCTGAGGACCTCGCGGGGCTAGAAAATTTAAGTCCCGAGACGGAGCTGCTTTTTTCTTTTCAGCGTCCGGATTATTTTCTTTTTTAAAGATGTTCATAAACGTCTGTTTCATTTTATCCATCCGCACATCGGGTTGGGGCACCCGTGGAGACGGCGGCCCCACCTCTTGCCCAAAGCAGAGGACAGGAAAAACAAAATTGAATGCAAGAATCAGCATCAAACCGATGAAACCGATTGTACGTGAGAACTCAGACCGTTTTTTCATGTGGCTATTACCCTCTGGTGGCTTGAAAATCATCGCCCAATTGCAACGTGTAATCCTCAGAACCGCTACACGCGTTGGATTCATAGGTGGTGCCGATGGGTGCGTAAATGATTCGGGCTTGATCCAAACCTGGGTAGGCTCCTCGAAGTTTATAGGTCGAGCGGTCTGTCACCAATGTGGTGTGTTCAATCAACTGTGTGGCCGTATTATTTTTCTTTAGTTTACAGACAACCTCAAAGCCCATCTTGCTCATTGCGGTTTCCATAGCAGTCACTTTGGTTTCTTGATTGGCGGTATAAAAAATACCCACACGCAAGGGTCGAATTTGATCCACAGAGCGTTCTGCCGCCATCGGATTATCAAGAATGAGCCTGTCGAGAACCTGTTCAGCGGCAGGAGGATCCACCAGCCAGTAACTTATGCCACCACCGGAAGGACGCCCGGGTAAAGTCGCCACTCGCACATTTTTCCAGTCCAAGTCTTTAGCAAACCAGGCCAGTTGCATCATTTCATTCATGGAGAGATCTGTTAGCACATAGCGAGACCCGGTTTCGACCAGACTGGGAATCCGGGTAATAGTCCATGGGTCTTTAAGCTTTTGAGCAATGGCACTGAGAAAGCGCTGCTGCCGGCGGATACGGCCAATGTCACCCAACGCATCATGACGGAAACGGACAAAGCCTTCGGCCATCTTTCCGTCCATCTCGTGATACCCACGGGTAAAGTTGATGTGCAGTTTTGCCGTGTTGTCGTCGTATTTCATTGGCTTTTCGACATAGACGGTCACCCCGCCCAGGGCGTCAACCATCTGACGGACCCCACGGGGGTCAATCACAATAAAGTTGTCGACCGGAATACCAAAGGTTTCCTTGACCGTTCTCACGGTTAAATCAGACCCGCCGAGGGCAAAGGCGGCATTAATCTTATCGATCCCCATCTCATTGGCAATGTATACCTTGCTGTCTCGCGGGATTGAGACCATTGAAATTGATTTCAGGGCGGGATTAATCCGCACAAGCATCATCGAGTCAGTCCGACTCCCTTTGAAAGGATCAGGCCCAGGTTTCCCGGTAGCCATATCATAACTGACATCCACGCCCATCACCAGGAGTACTTTATCACCAGGGGCTCCGGGAGAATTAAACCCTGCAGAACCGCCCCCTCCTGGAACGGGGATACTCAGATGGGAGCCGCCCAGAAACAGCCAGGCAGAACCACCCAGGACGGCTAAGACAATAAAGAGGCAGATCCCCAAGGTGATAAACAATCGTTTTCGGGGACGAGAAAGTCTCCTGGGCGGTGGTGTTTCCACATAACCCAGTGCATCTTGGCTACGAGCGGCACCAAACATCGTCAACAGGCTAAAAATGGGTATTAGGGGAGATGGCACGTCGGGGGTTTCTTGTAATAATCACGGGGTAAAAAGCAGGGAGTAGAAAGAATGGCCCTATTATGACCCAGCCCCAGTAGACATGCAATGGGGCAAGGGGAATGGGGTAGGGTTGAATCCAATCATTCTTAATTAGGGATTGTATTGCTTGCCGTCAAAGCGCCAGACGTGTTGCCCATTTGCCACCAGGTTGGGGACCCCTTTGTGCTCGCCTTTACCCACAGCCAGGCCTTGGACATTGGCGTCAAACACCTTACGCCAGGTTTTCTTGTCTTTACCCTTATCTTTTCCATCGTTTAGATAAACCATCGTAAGGCACCCTGATGATCCACAGTAGTTGGCATTATTTAACTGTATAGCCCAGGCTTTTTTCTGGGTTTTCTCAGCCAAAGGAAGGGCTTTCACCTTCACCTCGGTTGTGGCAAAGGGAACTGTGTTTTCTTGTTTAATCTGGGTCAGAATTTCTGAAGGGAAAGGGGCACTCGATATATTCTGGAAGCGAATATCCTGAGCTGCCAGCGCCGGGCAATTGGCTGCAGTGAGTATTACAGAAAATAATATCCACAGTGAACACCAAAACTTTTTGATTAATTGACGAGACTGCATCCGTTTTTCCTCCAGATAAAAGGCGATGGAGCGGGAGACGAGGCTCGAACTCGCGACCCTCAGCTTGGGAAGCTGATGCTCTAC
>CAZZIY010000203.1:0-4268 GCA_964654525.1 uncultured Vampirovibrionales bacterium
GGCCAATCTGGTCAGAAGCCATGCGGTGGGGACAGGCCCTTTACTAGAAGAGCCCGTGGTGCGGGCAATGATGCTGCTTCGTTCCAATACATTGGCAAAGGGCTTTTCTGGGGTTCGCCCCGTGGTGATTGAAACATTGCTGGCGCTGCTGAACGCCGGGGTGCATCCGATTATTCCCTCTAAAGGTTCTTTGGGTGCCAGTGGCGATCTGGCTCCACTGGCACATCTGGCGCTTAGTCTGATTGGGGAAGGAGAAGTGATGTATCTTGGAGATAGGATGCAAAGTCGTGAAGCGCTTGAATTGACCGGGATTACTCCCCTGACACTTTCTGCCAAAGAGGGCTTGGCGCTGCTAAACGGGACTCAGATGATGACAGCTACGGGAACGCTCACCCTGTTGAAGGCAGAGCATTTAATGGCTATAGCCGAATTGGCAGGGTGTATGTCGATTGAAGCGTTGAAAGGCAGCCATGCTCCGTTTGATACCCGTGTTGCTTCAGCCAGACCTCACCCAGGACATCAGGCGTCTGCAGCCATTGCCAGAAAACTACTGGCTCACAGTGAAATTGAATCTGCTCATCACGACTGCGGAAAAGTGCAAGATGCGTATTCGATGCGCTGTATTCCGCAAGTTCACGGTATGGTTAGAGATACACTGCGGCATGTGAGGCAAGTCCTCACCCTAGAGATGAATGCGGCAACGGATAACCCCTTGGTGTTTCCAGCCAGCCCAGAGGGGCCAGCTGCCATTTTGTCTCAGGGCAATTTCCACGGAGAACCTGTGGCCATGGCGATGGATATGCTGAGTATTGCGCTTGCAGAACTGGCCAGTATCTCTGAAAGGCGGATTGACAAGCTGATGAATCCTGCGTTTTCTGAACTCCCTCCGTTTTTAGTGCCCAATAATAGAGAGGGACTTCACTCTGGATTAATGATTGTTCACTATACTGCGGCATCTCTGGTCTCTGAGAATAAGACATTGGCTCATCCAGCGGTGGTGGATTCGATCCCGACTTCTAATGATAAGGAAGACCACGTGAGCATGGGGGCATTTGCGGCCAGAAAAGCAGAGCAAGTTTATCAGAACACGCGTTGGGTAATCGCCGCAGAGCTTTATTCAGCTGTTCAGGGTCTTGGGTTTCATCATGGTGTCAAACCCTCTGTTGGCGTACATGCAGCGTATCAGTACTTAAGAAATTTTATCCCTCCGGTTGACCAGGACCGTGTAATGGCTTCAGAAATCGAGCGGGTGGTTACCTGTATTGAAAATCACGGGCTTTATCAAGCGGTTTGTGCCCAAGTAGGTAGTTTTTAATAAAAATAAGGACCTAATACGGTGAATACCAAGACAGTCAGACCGGTTCTCTCGGGTGCCCCTCGTGGGAATTCTCTCCATTGTGCCGATTGGACGATTGAAGCGGCCTACCGAATGTTGTTGAACAATTTGGATCCCGCTGTTGCAGAAGATGCTGAAAAGCTGGTGGTGTACGGGGGGACTGGTAAAGCTGCAAGAAATCCCGAGTGTTTGGACGTGATTTTGGAGTCGTTGCAGTCATTGAAGACCGATGAAACGCTCTTGATTCAATCGGGAAAGCCGGTTGCGGTGATGCAATCACACTCGGATGCACCGCGGGTGCTGCTCGCCAATTCTAATATTGTGCCGGCCTGGGCAGACTGGGAGCATTTTTGGGAGTATGAGCGTGCTGGGCTGATCATGTACGGTCAAATGACGGCTGGAAGTTGGATTTATATTGGATCTCAAGGGATTGTTCAAGGGACTTATCTCACCTTTTTTGAAGCAGCCCGTCGGCATTTTGGCAGTGATCTGGCTGGTCGCTTTGTCCTTTCTGCGGGTTTGGGCGGTATGGGTGGAGCCCAACCCCTGGCAGTGAAGATGAATGGCGGGGTTTTTCTGGGCGTTGAAATGGACCCTAGCCGGATTGCAAAGCGGCTAGAGAGCGGTTATCTGGATAAAAGCACCGACTCTTTGCCAGAAGCACTTGCCTGGGTGAATGAGGCGGTTGAAAAACGAAACGCTCTGTCGATAGGGCTTTTGGGAAATGCTGCCACTGTCTATCAAACGCTGGTCGATCTGGCTCAGGAAGATCAGGGCCGTTACCCTGATATGGTGACTGATCAGACTTCAGCCCATGATCCCTTAAATGGGTATATCCCCGAAAATATGACTTTGGCCGAAGCGAGCCAATTACGTAGCAGTGATCCGAAGGCTTATATTGTGAAATCCAAGAGCGCGATGGCCAAACAGGTGAATGCCATGCTTGCTATGCAGTCTCACGGAACGGTTGCGTTTGATTACGGGAATAATATCCGGCAACAAGCATTTAATGAGGGTGTTAAGGCAGCTTTCGACATTCCTGGCTTTATTCCTGAGTATATTCGACCCCTGTTTTGCGAAGGACAAGGACCTTTCCGCTGGGTGGCCCTTTCTGGCGATCCGGCGGATATTGCGGTGAGCGATCAGGCCTTGTTGGAAGCCTTTCCCGAGAACGAAGCGCTGTGTCGATGGCTAAAGTTAGCCCAGCAGCATATTCAATTTCAAGGTTTGCCAGCGAGAATTGCCTGGCTGGGCTACGGAGAGAGGGCCAAGGCAGGACAGATTTTTAATGATCTGGTCGCCTCAGGACGGGTGAAAGCGCCGATTGTGATAGGGCGAGATCATCTCGATTGCGGCAGTGTGGCCTCTCCAAACCGAGAGACAGAAGCCATGATGGACGGGTCTGATGCGATTGCAGATTGGCCCATTTTGAATGCCCTGATCAATGCGGTTAATGGGGCGACCTGGGTCTCGTATCACCACGGCGGGGGGGTGGGAATTGGTTACTCACTGCACGCTGGGATGGTGGTTGTGGCAGACGGGTCACCTGAGGCAGCGCGTCGCCTGCAAAGGGTGTTAACCAGTGATCCCGGCATGGGCGTGGTCCGCCATGTGGATGCGGGCTATCCACGGGCCGTGGAAGTGGCCAAAGCGCGCGGGGTTAAAATCCCGTTTCTGGAAAGAGGTTAAGGCTAAGTTCTAAGGCCTGAGTTAATCATGACGATCCAAACCTGTATTCAGCACCTATCGCAACTAATCACCCTCGATTCAACTTGGATACGAGCAGACAACCCCTTGGGTATTATTGCTGACGGGGCTATTTTAATTGACGACAGGGGCCGAATTGCCTGGACCGGAGAGACTGCAACAATACCCGATGATTTGGATTTAACCCATAGCCAGACAATTGAGGGACGTGGCAAAATCCTGACACCCGGCCTGATTGATTCTCACACCCATCCTGTCTTTGCCGGAGAGCGGGCCGATGAATTTGAGATGCGTCTGGAGGGGAAGTCCTATCTGGATATTGCGGCAGCGGGTGGGGGGATTCAAAAAACGGTGTTGGCCACTCGAGAAGCCTCGTTTGAAGATCTGCTGAGTCTGGCAGAATCCAGATTGAAGCGAATGTTAAGCTTTGGTGTCACCACCGTGGAAGCCAAAAGTGGCTACGGGCTGGATTGGCCCAGTGAGGAAAAATCTCTAAGGGTGATACAGGCTTTGCAGCGAGGAAACGCGTTGCAAAGTGTGGTTGCAACCTACATGGGGGCGCATGATATCCCCCCTGAATTCAAGCAAAACCCGGATGCGTATGTGGATATCCTTTGTGATGAACAACTGACCCGTGTGGCAGAGGCTCGATTAGCCGAGTTCTGTGATGTATTTTGCGAACAGGGGTACTTCTCCGTTGCTCAAACCCGTCGGATACTGGAGCGGGCCCGAGAACTGGGCTTGGGTCTAAAAGTCCACGCCGAAGAGTTTTCTACACTGGGCGGAGCTGAACTGGCTGGCATCCTTCAAGCTGCTTCTGCGGATCACCTTTTACATATTGATGATAAAGGGATTACCGCGATGAAGACGGGCGGGGTGGTGGCCACACTTTTGCCCGGTACTGCGTTTTTCTTACGATTAAATCATTACGCCCCCGCGCGTGAGATTTTGAACGCTGGGGTCCCTGTAGCACTGGCGACAGACTTTAATCCTGGGTCGTGCATGACGGAAAATATACAAATGGTGATGCATTTGGCTTGTTTGCAAATGGGAATGACTCCTGTGGAAGTGCTACAGGGTGTCACTTGTCATGCGGCCCGTGCGCTCTGTTTAGACGGCGATCGAGGTCGGCTACTGCCAGGGTACCGGGCAGATTTATGCCTGTGGGATGTGCCGCAATATCAATCACTGTTTTACCATTGGGGGGTCAATCATCTTCAGCGGG
>CAZZIY010000204.1:0-4226 GCA_964654525.1 uncultured Vampirovibrionales bacterium
TGGTTGTCCATAGTTCTGGGCTAAAGGGGTCTTCACAATCATCGGTATAGTGTTGATCTACTTGAAGAACCAGTTTATTTTTGCTTTCCATTAGCCTTGGAGGCAGCGGGATAGCCAAATGCGTTGGTTTAACAGAGCTACCGTCCAGTGCTAGGGTTTGCAGAATCCGGTCGTTCAGCACCACATTGAGGTGAGACCGGTTGGGTAATAATGACGGTGAATGCTGGATTGTGAGATTGGCCACTGACCCACCTGTAATCTCCCAGGCCAGGGGTTTATTAAAATAAAACACCCGCTCTGTCCGCACAGTTTTGAGCGTAACGCCCTTTTCAGAACCCAGATCTTTCATCGAAAGCACTTTTGTACCAACGCTATCGGCAGCTACTGCTGTGTTTCGATAAAATACCGCGCCCGAAATCAGTAGCATCAAAACAAGCAGCATTACGGGGAAGATTCTTCCCCAGAAACTTGTTTTTACAAGTGGTCTTTTGTGCGCGCCACGTGTCAGTTTTGAGCCAGACATGAACATCAACTCCTATTGAATTTCATTATTATCAGGACCCGAAATGCTTATGTCCATTTCATCACGGGAACCCAAGAACATTACAAAAGCCACTAAGGCAAACACACCTATTGTGACAAGCCCGCCTACCCACCAGAGCCATCCTGGCAGGGAAGCACACCAGGCAAACAATCCAGAAAAAGCAGCACCCACCCAAGGAATCCCTGCAAATCCATCCAAAAGACCTTGATACCACTGACGTTCCCCGGGCTTATCACTGAGTCCATGGAGCGAGACCAAAGAGCTATCCGCCGGTTGAAACTCCCCGTCGTCTCTTAATTGCGCGATGACAGCTTGCCCTAGTTTTTGAAACTGCTCGTCAGACTCAAACAAGTGTTGAACTTTCGGCCATCGTGACTCATCTGTGACCCACCAGCGAGTCCAAAGGTGATGAGACTGCGCTGAAAGACGGCTTTGCTCGACATAAACACCGAGTATATTTGCATCATTGAGAACCTTGACTGAATCAGGCAGTTCTAACTGGAGACTGGGGGCGTGAGCATGGGTTTTCGGATTGAAATAAAACAGGGATGCCTCTTTTTCTCGAGCATTCTTTTCAGTGAGAAAACTCATCCAGTGCTGATTTTCCTGTTGATTTTCGTGCTGATTCTTATCAGAAGCAAAACTCACCGACATATCGGGCGGTTCTTTAAAGTCATTGTAACGACCAAAACGCCCAGAAATAGCCAGTATGGTATTAAGCAATTGGGATGATGGGTTCTCCGGCAAGAGAAGATGCCAGCTAGAAAAATTTCGGTACTGATTATAAGGATACCCAGCGGCTTTTAGAAACTGGATATCAGGCAATCTATTTGGGGCCGGACCTTGGTAGGTAAAACGGGAACGTTTTCCATCAATTCGCCCCCAACTATTGTCCACAAAGTTGTTATGGCACCGGTCGTCTTTATCCGGAGCCATATGAAACTGAACCACAAAACGGTTGAAGGGCTTGATGAGTTCTGAGGGTATCTGCAAAGACAGGGTCTTGTCTTCCTCCCCGTAAGGATTATCCAAAGGGACACTGGCGATACTACGGTCATTCAAACGCACTTCCATTGCAGATAAACCCGGGTTTAAGCCAGAGGCATAACCATAATGGAGCTCCCAATGCAGTTGTGTGTCCGTTTTAGCAAAAGAAGTAACCACAGGAATATCATAAGTAATGGGCGGGGCATTGAGCTTTCTGACAACCTGAGTAGGGAAGCCTAAGTCAGATAAAGATCGTGCCTGTCCGTCTAGAATACGGGTATTTTCCAGCGAAGATTTTTGGCCTTTCACCTCTTCAAAAGAGACACTGGCTGGTACCCGTAAGACTTGACCTTTCATTCCCGTCACTTTTGGCTTGTTTTCTGCAGATTGCATACTGACCAATCGTCTAACTGCCTGAAGGACACCGGCATCATCATTGCCTGAGGCAATAAGCAGAGTCTTTCTCACGTTACTTTTAGGGTCTGGTATAAAAATAATCAGCCCTTCACCCGGAGAGAGAGGCGTCTGGGTGATCGGATCGACCCATTGCTTATTGGCAAACTGAACACTATTGATGACAGAAGCGCTATTCAGCATAGGGTATTGTTGAGCCAATCTTTGAGAAAGGCTTCCCGCAGGTCCTATCAGGACAAGGGGCTTGCTAGTATCACGATTGGTTTCAATCTGTGCCTTTATATTGCGATCTTTTCCGACCCATTCTGCCAAATAAGTATGCAAAATGGTCATCGCCTGCACATCAATTGCACTGGGTTTATCCGGCAGTAGGTAATTCAAGTTGGCTGTCCGGGGATCAAGAGAATCAATCAATGGAAACGGAAAATAAGACAGATCCACCTTGGGGGGCAGTTCATTAAACTCCCACACAAGCGATGACTCCGGCAGCAACTGGGTCCACAACACCTGGTGCAAAGGATCCTCACACTCATTGCGGTAGTGTTGCTCAACCCGAATAGAAAGCTTATTTCTATCTTTTAACAAGGCGGGTGGCAGTGGCACGTTTAGGACAGTTGCCGAAGCATTTTCAGAGGTAAGAGCGGTATGATTGAGCACCCGACCGTTTAACAACACCTCTAAATATGAGCGATCGGGCAAAAGGCGACTGGAATGCTGAAATACCAGCTTTAAATGGCTGCCTGGAAGTACCTGCCATATTCTAGAGCGGGTAAAAACCAAATCTCTCTGAGACCGAATACTGGGAAGCATTGCGGTTTTTTCAACACCCAAGCGAACAAACGGGATTTCTGTTGTCATAGCAGCTCCCACTGGTGGTATTACGCCCACCAGTATCAGCAACATCAATGCCAGATAACGCCAAAACACCGTTTAGTCAGTCCACAAAAAACCAGAAACAAGAATCCCGAAACACGCGCAATAAAATCGCAGCATTTCACCCTTCATCTTGCCATAGTTTTTACGGTGGTGAAACCCCGTTAAAATGAAACAGGTTATAATGATAGAAGATCCCGGTGGTTTTGCCTCGAATCGTTTCTGTCTTTTATGGAGTCCCTTTTTAGCGTGACAGAATTTCAACCATTCTCAACTGTTTCAGCCTCTCAATCTCGAAGAGCTTCTGGCTATGAGCGTTACCGTGCCCAACGCCGAAAGCAAGCAATGCAATTTGTCGGCTTATGTGGTGTGCTCACAGCGATTACTATTTTTGGTGGCCTCATGTTATTGTTTTCAGGTCCTTCTGCACAAAGTGCCCCGCAAGAAAGCCGTACTCACGAAGACTTAGCCCAGTCTAATTTGAATTACGAAGCGGTGAACACCCCTTTACTCGGAGACATTGAACATCAACTCAACTACTTCCACCGCACCATGGTACCCGTAAAAGCGCCGACTCGCTTGATTCCCCTGTCGTTAACGCAAGAGGATATCGCACTTAAAGCCCGTCTTCTGCAAATTGTACAATCTTTTGAGCCCCGGTTTAAAACCCATCTGTTTTATTACAACCCTCAGACAGGAGAATACGTCAATATCGGTGGGGATCAGCCTGTTGCTGCCGCCAGTATGATCAAGGTTCCTGTTCTGTTTCAGTATCTACGCAACCTGGACGAAGGCAAAATTTCGGTCACCACCCCCATTCATTTTCTGGATGAAGACCGAGCCTCTGGTGCTGGCGATCTGCAATATCAAGCAGCCGGACAAATATTTCCTTCGCACCACGTGGCCACAGAGATGATTCAGGCAAGTGATAATACCTGTACCAATCTGATGATGACATATATGGGCGGTCGCCAGTGGGTACGTCAAAATCTGCAGGATCTCGGCCTCCAGCATACAGAGATCAACAATATTCTCCCTGATTTAGAAGGCACCAATACGATTTCTATGAGAGAAATGGTGACTTTACTGGATAACATCGATCACGGACCTTTACTCAGCCCTACCAGTCGGCAGTTGGGCCTGACGATTTTAACCGGAACGCATAACAAAAGACTGTTACCCGCCGTACTGCCCCCTAACGTTGTGATTGCCCACAAGACAGGGGATATTGGAACGGCTTTAGGTGATGTTGGTCTTATCTATCTCCCGAGTGGAAAGCGTTACGCCATTGCCGTGCAAGTAGACAGGCCGTTTAACGATTACACAGCCCGCACTATTATCCAAGAAGCGGCTCGCTTGGTTTACGAGAAAAACAGTTAGCCAAACTTTTGTGCTACTACTGCTGCTG
>CAZZIY010000205.1:0-4192 GCA_964654525.1 uncultured Vampirovibrionales bacterium
CTTGCCGGTGGCGAAGGCCGCAGGCTCTTCCCCTTGACTCAAGAAAGGGCGAAACCCGCTGTGCCCTTTGGGGCCAAATACCGCATCATCGATTTTGTGCTCAATAACTTTATCAATTCCGAGATTTACCGGATTAAAATTCTCACCCAATTTAAGTCAGACTCTCTCAACAAGCACGTCTCACGCGGTTGGCCAATGTCTCCCATATACGGGCATTATATTGATCTAGTGCCAGCTCAAATGCGAATGGGGGATAGCTGGTTTGTAGGCACCGCGGATGCGATCCACCAAAATCTCAACCTCATTCACGATGATCAACCAGAAAAAGTCTGTGTCTTTGGGTCGGATCACATTTACAAAATGGACATTCGACAAATGGTCCATTTCCATGACGCTCATCAGGCAGAGTTGACCATTGCCGCGATTCCCGTCCCGGTCGATAAGGCTTCTGCCTTCGGTATTATTCGCATGGACGAGGATTACCGTGTAATCGGCTTTGAAGAAAAACCAGACCAACCCTCTGAAATTCCAGGTCAGCCGGGTTGGTGCCTGGCTTCTATGGGAAATTACGTATTTGAGGCCGAAACCCTTGTCGAAGTGGTCGCCAAAGATGCGCTGGATGAAAGTTCTCAACATGATTTTGGCCGAAATATTATTATCAAGATGATTACTGAAGGCCGACGGGTCTATGTCTACGATTTTCACACCAACGTGATTCCCGGTGCAACCGATGTGGAGCGTGGTTACTGGCGCGATGTGGGCGACTTAGACGCTTATTGGGAGGCCAATATGGACTTGGTCTCAATCACACCGATTATCAATATCTATAACCCACAGTGGCCCATTCGGACTTACTCTTATCAAGCGCCACCGACAAAATATGTCCATAATGACGCAGATAGAATAGGCTTTGCCACAGAGTCAATTGTCTCAGACGGCTGTATCATCAGTGGGGGAAGAATTAGCCGCTCTGTGCTATCGCCGTATGTTCGGGTGAACAGTTACGCGGTGATTGAAGACTCGATCATTATGCACGGGGTGAAGATTGGCCGCTATGCCAAGTTGAAGAAGGTGATAGTGGATAAAAATGTCTCACTCCCTGCCGGGGTGGAAATCGGTTTTGACCGAGCGGCAGATGAGGCCAGAGGCTTTTTTGTATCTCCTGGCGGGGTGACGGTGGTCCCCAAAGGGACAGTAATTGACCCTCCCGCAGAATCAGACTATTTGCCGCAACCACAAGACCTTAGTCTCAATTAGACTTTATTTAAGGCTTTTTTAGGCTTTCTTAGGGCTTCTGGGACTCAAGCTCTAGGGTTCTCACAACAGCATCCACTTCTCGGGCTAAGGGCAGTTTGTCTGCAGGCATTTTCTGCAGGTAGGTGTCTGCTAAAGAACGATAATACCAGAGAGTGTCCGCCTTGCTTGCCTTAAAGTAACTCCAGACGGTATCTCCCACAGCAGGGTTACGTAAATCCGCCAGTATGGCCCGGGCATTGTGGAGCTTGTCTGCAGCAGAGACCAAAAGAACCCCATCAGAGGCAGACTGGAGGTGTGCCAAATACGCTTGTTTGCGCGCTTTCCAAGGCGGTTTTGGTACCACATCTGTATCCGAACAGCCGGCAACAATAGCTGCAACCGTTTTGCCGTATCGTTTTTCGATGACCGCAAGCGTCGCAGCCCCGCCCTGATCTTCCACCGCATCGTGAAGGAGGCCTGCAATGGCTTCGTCTTCTGTTCCGCCGAATTCTAAAACAGTGGCCGCAACCGCCATCAGATGCGAAAGATATGGAACATTCGAGCCTTTTCGGCGTTGGCTTGAATGGAGTTGTGCCGTATACACGAGCGCGTCTTCAAAGCGTGAAGTCAGCTGTGTTGGCGTTTGATTTCCAAACCGCACAGCTGCAAAGCGGGGGGCTGAGAGTCTCTTAAAAGTGTCCTCGCTTGGTGATTCATTTGGGGACTCACTGGGGACAGAAGTCCTTAAAAAAGGGGATTTTATTTGAGAGGATTTGGCTGAAAAAGTAACGGGCAAGCCGTCCTTAGGGACTGATGGCATTGTTCTTCTCTCCGTAATAGAAAACTGACCGTATTGAAAAAAACTGAAAAACAGTGTCCTCGTAAGAATCAGGACACCAAAAACCAAGACATTTAGGGCCTCACACACAATTTTTTGAAGTGGATATTATACGAAGCTTGTCGCAAGAATTCAAGTTGCTTACGAATTTTTCTCGCTGTTGGCCTCTGTCCATTTAATGGCAATGTAGGGTTCAATCACCCCCAGCAGCAGCATGGTGGCAACAGTGCTTATGGCGCCCACCCAAATGTTTCGGCTGAGTGTTTTCTTGGCCACATCCGCACTCAGTAAGCGTTCAATCTCAGCGCGGCTTCGCATCACTTGCTTTCCGCCAACGGTTTTCAGTAGTTGCGTGCCGACATTTTTGTCCATGGCTTTGGTAATCCATTGCTTGATAATTGGGGTTCCAAAAATCCATAGCCCCCACCCTAAGAAAGAATCCACCAGACGCTCTCGGTATTCATTGCCGCTGCGAGAATTTAGTAGGCGTGACGTGATCAAGAAGGCAAACATCGAGGCCATTTGCTGCTGAGTGGTGAAGGGGAAGCCCGGTTTAAAGTCATACATATTGCGCAAACGGCGGAAAAATCCTTTGCCGGGGAGATTGAGCGATTTATTGACCGTGTCCACCAATCCAATGGCTGCGGGCAACGGAACCAGAGCCAATAATAACGGCCATAACTTGCCCTCTTTTAGGCTTTGATTAACGAAAGGCATGTGGGTTTCGGCCCAGGTTTTCTTTTTCGGGCTTGCGTAAATCGGTCTTTCAAATTGAGAAAAGGCTTGGGGACGTTTTAGAGATCCATTTGACAGACCAATACGCCCTTTAAACTGAGAGCGTTCGTTGCCGCGAAGAGTATTTCCTTTGGCTGTTAGACCGTTAAGCCCAATTTCACCGGGATAGTAATCAATTTTATCGATTTTTTTGGTGAGCCACGTATTAAACAGAGGTACCAGTAAGGTGAGCACAGCGCCGACGGCCAAACAGGACATCTTCCAGCGCTTTACTTTTAGTGTTTTGGCGAGTAAGGCTTCGGCTTCCTGCTGCCAGACTTTGGGGGTTTGGCTGATTTTTTTCCCGGCCCGCTGACGCAGTTCACCGTTGAATTCAGCCAGATCGCCGAGTAATTTATCCAGACTGAAGCTGCCTTGAGGCAAAGTGACGTCAAATTCTGTCTTGCCCAGTGTTTTGGCGATGGTGGTTGCCGCATCCATCGCAGAATGAGTTGTCCCTTTTTCTGCAGCGTTGGTCACCAAATTGTAGATGAGAGGCTCAATTCGTGCGGCTTTTTCCGGAGAAATGGCTCTGGCTAAGTTTTGCGTAAAGGCTTTGGTATTGGGGCTGTTTGCGGCCAGTTGTTGAAAGAGTTCTAGGGTGGAAAAATCAGTAAACTTGTTGCTAAAACTGCCCAACTTTTTGTCCAGAACATAGCCCAGGGCAAAAGCCGCCAGTCCACTGGAGACGTTATCCGTAAAGATAGAGCATACTTCCCGCAGGATTCGTTCGCGTCCAGCGGGCCAGTTTATTTCGTTATTGCCGTAAAAGTAGCCTCGTCCCAGATCCATCCCGGTTCTCAGCACCCCGAAACCGACCAAGTCTTCGAGCAACATCTCGCGGGTGCGGGATTTGCCGAGCCACTGGAAAACACGGTCTACTCTAGCGGTGGCAGGACTTAACGGGATAAGGCCAAGACCAGTGGCGCCTGAAAAGTGTGGCAGCGCCTTTTTTGTTTTTCCTGGTGTTTCCCCTGATAATCCGGTCTTGACCCCTCCCAATAAAACAGCGGAAGCTGAAACCCTGGCGGGGCTGTAGAGGCTATTCGATTGAGGGTTCAGCTTGGTTGAAACAGAAATCACTTTCAAACTCCACGTGGATAGATAAACAAAAAACCGTTAGCGAGATTGCGGATCTGGCTAACGGTTTTACGTTTTGTTTACTGAATTAGTACTTTTCTAGAAAGTAGACACCCAGTCCTTCGCATTAGCCATCGTTTCCGCGTGCACATGATGATGCAAGTGGTGCAGCAGAGGGTGATGATGGCTGTTTAAAATGGCGCGAAACATCGAAATAAAGTGGGTCCTATTTAAATTAAATTTAAAAATCTCTCTAAGAGAGAT
>CAZZIY010000206.1:0-4124 GCA_964654525.1 uncultured Vampirovibrionales bacterium
GTTGCCAAAATGACATCCAGGCCAATTTTATCCGCCCACCGTAAAGGACCCATGGGGTAGTTGGTTCCCAGCGTCATCGCTGTATCAATGTCATTGGCTGAAGCCACCCCCTCCACCAGTGCAGAAACAGCCTCATTGGCCAGGCAGGCCAGCACCCGAGGGAGAACCATCCCAGGGCTTTCAGGGTAACAGGTCACTGAACAGCCAAGAGACTCTAAGAAACTACCTGCTTGCTCTTTCGCTTCTTCGTGGCAATCGATCGGGTAGGTCAACTCAATCCGCTGACGCTCGGGTTGAAGTAGATTTAACGGGCTGTATCCCAAGAGATTAACTGGAAACGGAAATTCAGCGGCCCCTTCTCCCAAAAGCTGATAAAAACCCGGGACAAGGACCAGCGGGTTAACTTGCAGCGGGTTAACTTGCTTAGAAAAGCTTTCTAAAATCCCGACGTCTTCTAGGGCGTTGACCAACTCTTCGACACTGTGAGGCATCGCGGTTTGGAGAATGAGATCAAAGCTATCAGCTGTTGAAAGTGAGCTGTCCTCATCCTCAAGATTGAAAAGTGTGAGTGAGTAGGCGTCCTGCTTGGCGCTGAGTGTGGTCTGAAAAAACGAGGAGACAGGGCAAGATAAGCCGGCATGAACCAGCAGGACTCGGGTTTTTTCTGCAGATTGACTGGTCGCTTGTTTACTGGCCATGGTTGTCCTCGTATGTGTAAAACCCTTGACCCGTCTTTTTCCCTAGAAGGCCTGCGGCCACCATTTGCGCCTGGATAGGATGAGGACGGTAACGGGGCTCTTGAAAGTAACCATTATAAACAGTTTGCGTCACCGCAAAGTTGATATCTATCCCAATTAGGTCCATTAAAGTGAAGGGCCCCATTCGAAAACCACCGGCTTCCGTTAAAATTTGGTCGATCATGGCCACATCGCCAACCTGATCACTTAAAATCCGAAAGGCTTCCCCGTAAAAGGGTCTTGCAACTCTGTTCACAATAAAACCCGGAGTGTCTTTTGCCCGCACAGGGGTTTTATTCAACGCAAGCGACAGCTCCCATAACTTCTTGAGAGTATCTTCATTCGTTTGGCGTCCTTCAATTACCTCAACCAGCTTCATCAACGGCACAGGGTTAAAAAAATGGAGCCCGGCAAATTGCTGAGGGCGTTTTGTCGCACTGGCCAGTGCCGTGATCGACAGCGATGAGGTGTTGCTGGCAAAAATAGTGCTTGCCGGGCAGATACTGTCTAGCGATTGAAACAGGCCTTGCTTAAGGGCTAAATCTTCTGGCACAGCCTCAATAATTAGTTCACAGTCTGCCAGCGCATCCAGTAGGGTAGTGGGTTTAATTTTTTTCAGTGTTGCTTCGGCCGTCTCTGGGGTGAATTTCCCCTTGGCCACCCCGGCGTCCAGAGAAGCTTGAATCCGCCTGAGACCTGAGTCGAGAAAGCGTGTCTCAATGTCATACAGCCAAACAGTAAAATTTTCCTGGCTGCAACCTGCCTGTGCCAAAACTTGAGCAATTCCAGCACCCATGGTGCCAGAGCCAAGGACGGAAACAGTTTGAAAGGGGAATTTGTTCACAGGTGTCGGCATTGAGCGTGGGTTATACAGCCTTCTTCTCGTAGTAAGGCACCCAATCTGGGAGCACTACTCCGGTTCCTTCCAGTCTGGCTTCGACATCTGCCTTAAAGACATCGCGAACCACTCCGTTATCGCGTTTTTTCAAGCCCAGTTTCACGTAAAGTTGATTTTTAGGCGCTCCGGGACGACCAAAAATGTTCATCACCCGGGGGTACCATTTGTTGATCCCTTCTTGAAGTTCGGCTCGGGTTTCTGGATTTTCAGAAAGCCGCTTCACCCAGGTATCGCCGTGATTCATGTGCATGGTCTCTTCTTGGAAGATGGTCTTGATGGTTCTAAACCAAGGGGCGTAACTAGAATCCAGGGTGTCTTCTAGCTGATGGCCTGCCCCGCGGTCCATCAGGAAGTTAAAGAGAATAAAATCGGTCCAGGTTTCAATCGGGTAGTAAAAAATGTTGACCCGTTTGTCTTCTGTGAGCCGTTGAGTGCCGATGTCCGCATTACCGTCAGCCACCCGAAAGGCATATGGATGCTGTGCAATGTAATGCTCCACATCCATGCCCAGTTCTGCCAATAGTTTAAACATCGCATAGGCATGGCGAATCTCATCTTTGGCAATTTGAGCCACTAAGAGCTTCTCGTGAATACTAGGAGCCTTCTCAATCCAAGGGATATAACCATAGGCACCTGAAAGCTCGGAATCGGCTTGCTGAAGCAGTAAATTCGTGAGTGCTTCTCGGTACTCATCAGACATTTCGTCTGTAGATTCAATTTTTTCACCGGCTTGGAGTCTGGCGTTAAAGGCTTCGGCAGTAATCATCGGCGACGTCTCCTTGTGTTGCTTGGGTTATTGTCCAGTAAATTTCGGAGGACGCTTTTCGGTGAAGGCGGATACCCCTTCACGGTAATCTTCGGTGCGTCCGGCAATTTCTTGAAGTTGGGCCTCGTAGCCCAAATAAGTGGCTAAGTCCATGGTTTCTGCCTGGTTGAAAGCCCGTTTCATTAAGCCCAATGCTTTTGTAGGGCCGCTCGCCAGGGCTGCTGCAAAGGCAAGGGTTTCACTATCGAGCTGTTCTTCGGGGAAAATCCGGTTGATGAGGCCATATTCTAGTGCTTTTTGAGCATCCACTTTGTCGCCTGTCATCGCGAGTTCTAGGGCACGGCCGTATCCAATCAGGCGGGGCAACAACCAACCGGCACCAGAATCTGGAATGAGTCCCACTTTGACAAAGGCCTGAATAAAGCTGGCCTTCTCAGAGACAATGCGAAAATCACATGCAAAGGCAATACTGGCCCCAGCACCTGCGGCAACCCCATTCACCATGGCAATTACGGGTTTTTCTATAGTACGAAGAGACAGAATAATCGGCGCGTAACGCGTTAAAATAGATTCTCCCAAATGAGGGAGCGCTCCCTCACTGGCGGCAATGCTGCGGCTTTGCAAATCTTGGCCGGCACAAAACCCTCGTCCAGCACCGGTTAAAATAATCGCCCGAGTGTTAAGGTCTTTCTCAACCTGTTTGAGCGCTTTCTGGAGCTCGTAGCTCATCGCATCGTTAAAGGCATTCAAGCAGTCTGGGCGGTTGAGCGTAATACGCGATACCCCAGGGGCCGGTGTGTCCAGCAGAAGATTTTCATAGGTGAGCGTTTTCGTGGCCATGGTGTTTCTTTACCAGTAACTTATTAACTAACGTCCTGTAAATACGGCGGGCCTTTTTTCAATAAAGGCGCTCATTCCTTCTTTTTGATCGGCAGAGGCAAAGAGCAAATAAAACAGTTTTCGCTCATAGTCTAAACCTGCCTCAATTGTGGTGTCAAAAGATTTTAAAACAGCTTCTTTGGCCAGTCTTACTGCAATCGGTGGTTTTTCGGCGATCTCTTGAGCCAGATGAACGGCCTCATCCAAATAGAGCTCATTGGCAACCACTCGGGTGATAAGACCCGTCTCAAAGGCTTCACTTGCGCTAAATTGACGGCCAGTCAAAATCAATTCCATCGCACGGGCTTTACCAATCGCACGGGTTAGTCGTTGTGTACCTCCTGCACCGGGTATTACACCAATGCTGATTTCTGGTTGGCCAAAACGGGTGTTTTCTGCGGCAATCACCATGTCACACATCATCATCAACTCACAACCACCACCTAAGACATACCCACTTACGGCAGCAATGACTGGTTTATGGAGTTTGCGAATTCGATCCCAGCGGGCCAATTGATCAATCATCAACATTTCAACGGCACTGGCATCTGCCATCCGCTTAATATCAGCCCCAGCCGCAAAGGCCTTTTCATTTCCCGTGACGATTAAACAACCAATCGAAGGGTCCTTATCAAAGACTTCCAGAGCCTCGACCAGTTCAGCCATTAAGTCCGGACTCAAGGCATTCAATACTTCCGGTCGGTTGAGTTGGACGATGCCCACGTGCCGTAATGCGTCTGTATTGTCAGCACCGCCTTGTTTTTGAGGGGCCTCAATCACACGGGTGAGGATGTATTGGTATTGAGGGCTGGCACTCATGATAAATCCTCGCGGAGCTTGGCGT
>CAZZIY010000207.1:0-4113 GCA_964654525.1 uncultured Vampirovibrionales bacterium
TGCTGCGTACCACCGTAAAATGGGGGAGTGAGGAAGGTAGTTCAGTTGTCTGAATCAGAGTGCTGGGTCGTTTCTCTGTACTGGGTCGTTTCTCTAACCCTGGCGGCGTGAGATTCCTCGTGGTCATTTGGCCAAAGCGAATGGCCGGATAGTGAATGACTGGTGGAGTGGATGCAATATTAATATTCATGCCTCTCTAAAAACAAAAGGCCAAAAGAGATTGCCTGTATTATCGTTTTATCCGCAGTATTGTTTCAGCCATTCTTGCTCAGCTTTACTGAGAAAAGGCGCGAGTTTTTGCTGCACGCTGCGGTGATAGTCTTTAAGCCAGGCTTTTTCATCCGGTGAGAGTTGGGCAGTCTCAATCAAACGGCTATCAAAGGGTACATACGTAAGGGACTCAAACCCGAGCAATGCCTTTTGGTCCGGTTCACTCAGCCGGGCTAGATCTCGAACAATATAGAGGTTTTCTAGCCGGATGCCGCCCCAGCCGGGCTTGTAAAAGCCAGGCTCAATACTGGTAACCATTCCAGGCACTAAAGGTTCAGAAGCCCTTCCGTGAATGCCATTAGGCCCTTCGTGGACATTCAAGAAAGCACCCACTCCGTGTCCCGTTCCATGGCCGAAGTCTAAGCCTTGTTGCCATAGGGCAGCGCGGGTGATCCCGTCCAGCTTAATCCCATCAGTACCCTTGGGAAAAATCTGTCTGGCACACGCAATGTGGGCTTTTAAAACGGCGGTATACTTTTCTTTTTGCTCAGCGGTGGGGTTGCCGACGATAACAGTTCGCGTATCATCCGTGGTGCCGCACCAGGGTTTGGCCGCTGCTTTTTCAAAATATTGGGCGCCAGAGTCGATCAAAAAGAATTCTCCTGGACTCAGGGCTTTTTGGGGATTGGGCGTGCCGTAGTGGACAATGGAACTATTGGCTCCAGCCCCGGCAATGGTATTAAAACTGAGCCCGACAAAGGCAGGATCTTGGGCATAGAATCCTTCGATGGCTTGTCGAAACGTTTCTTCAGTGACAGTTTTGCCTTGTGAAAGCTGTTGATCCAGCCAGAACAAGGCCTTGGTTTTAGCGACACTGGCGCGGAGATTGGCCGCCCTCATTCCGTCCAGTTCAGTCAGGTTCTTCAGCGCCTTCGACAATTGTACGGGGTTTTGCCCTTGCCGGGATATAGCCTTAACGCTCGAAACAAGTTGCAGTGTGCCTTCTGTGGTATGGGCTGAGTCTATCAACACAGTTTTGCCGCGACTCACCTGCTTGAGTGTTTTGGCGTAATCCGTGTAGGGTAATGTCACCACACCATGTTTGCTGAGCATGCGAGCGGCAGCCGGATCGATTCGGCCCGTTTCAGTGAAGAGATAGGCTTTTTTGGGCGTAATAATCCCGTAAGACAGAAAAACGGGATTATAGGGAATATCTGCCCCGCGGAGGTTAAACATCCAGGCAATCTGATCCAACTTGGTCAAAGGGAGTACTTGGGCTTGAAGTGCTTTCATCTGCTTGCGGACTTGTGTCAACTTTTCTTCAACCGATCCCCCGGTTGCCTTTTCAGGAATGGAAAAGACCCGGGATTTAACGGGCTGCGGGCGTGTCTGTGTCCAAAGTGTATCAATCCAATTGCCTGTGATGGGAAGCAGCTTACCGCCCAGGGGTGTCAGCAATTTTTGATACTGCTGTGCTTGGCCTACGGTCAATGTGAAGGGGTCATAGCCTAGTTTAAAGCCTTTGCCTGTAGTCTGTGCTTTCTGGGCTAGAGTCTTTAAGGTGTCGCCCAGTGTGGGTTCTCCGTCCAATCCCACTTTGCTCACGGTGAATACCTGAGAATCCACTTCAGTGTCAGCCTGTTCGTAGTAGCGAGAGTCTGCATAGACCCAGGCGGCGGTCTTGCCAACTAAGCAGTCCCCAGCAGAACCCGTAAAGCCACTGAGCCACTCTCTGCGGGCGTGCTCTTTTGGCAAATATTCATTAATGTGCTCATCGGCAGAAGGAACAAGATAAGCATCCACTTTGTGTTTGGCCATCAGGGCCCTAATAGCATCAACTTTGGCCTTAGGCGTTACGGGCTCTGTGTTGGCCTGTGCGGCGGCAAAGAGCGGCGCTGAAGACGGACGAACTGGGGTTTGCCGAGACATGGACCAGACTCCCATAAATAAAGTGTGATTGGGCTGCTTGGGGATGGCAACATCAGGTAAGACTTTGGGTAAATTGTGTTGAGATCCCGACTTCTCTATTGTAAATCGATTAACCGGCAATGTCGTTTGAACGCGCATTTAAATTCCCCCAATCACACTGCTTGTAAATCTAGACAGTGCTTCCACACAAAATGGATTTTACCCCACAGGGCCTGCCACTGTAAATAACAGGGCTGCCTCTAACGCCGATTGATGCGCTTCCCATAACGTATTCAGGTCTACATCTTCGGCCAGTTCCACTGTCACCGTTGGGATCCCTCTTTCTTTGCCAACGTAAGTTCCAAAGGATCCGGGTGTGGGGTATCCAATATCAGCCACAACAGGGTAGCCACAGTGCTGGGCCATGGCGGCTGCCAACCCTTCTGCGGGCCCGTCAAAGTTCAGCACTTTATAGGGTGTGTGCAGGCTGATAATTTTACGGGGCTTTGTGGCTTCTAGTAATTTCAGTAAGGCTTGCGTCTCAGGCTCACTGGCAGCCTCGGGGCCGGAATAATACGGGGTGCCCGTTTCTATCTCTGCCCAGTTTTGCGTGGGAAAATTTCGGTTGAGATCTACCCCGCGGGCATTGGTTCGTGTTTGTCTCAGCAGTCCGTCTGGATTGACGACGGGTACCAAGATAAAAGCGGGTAAGTGCTCCCATTGTGATGGGTTGGCTATCAAATGTTGCCTCCAGCGAGACAGCAATTGCTCACTCAGGGGCTCATCCCCATGAAACGCCGCCAAAAATAACGTATCTACCTGAGTAAGCTCAGGGCGAAGTCCAGACTTCAGGTTAAACCCTGTCGCATGAATGGGCCGTCCTTCAACGGAATATCCTAGGGTCATTTCTTCGTAAGAGGGTTTGTTCATAGTGAGCCCATCCTAACATGTGCTAGCATGTCGGGCATGCAGACACGTCCCACACTGATTGCCCCATCCATTTTATCTGCCGATTTTGCAAGGCTTGGCGAAGAGTTGACCTGCTTAGAAGCAGCCGGGGCAGATTGGATCCACGTGGATGTTATGGACGGCGCTTTTGTGCCAAATCTTACCTTGGGACCTCCCATTATTGAAGCCTTGCGCCCGCATAGTAAACTTCCTTTTGATGTCCACCTGATGATTGAACATCCCGAGCGCTCGATTGAACAATACCAAAGAGCAGGAGCCAACGGCATTACTGTCCATGCAGAGGCGTGTGTTCACCTTCACCGAACATTATCCGAAATCCGCCGTCTGGGCTGCCGGGCTGGTGTCTCTCTCAATCCATCGACACCTCTGGTGGCCCTGTCTCACGTGTTGGATCAGCTCGATTTAATTCTGGTGATGTCCGTTAATCCCGGGTTTGGCGGACAGTCCTTTATTCCAGAAACTCTGAATAAGCTGAGAGCACTAAAGCAGTTGGTGGGAGATCGCCCGATAGATATCGAAGTCGACGGGGGGGTAAATCCTGCCAATGCTGCTGAGATTCGTGCTGCCGGAGCCAATGTCTTGGTCGCAGGCTCTGCTGTTTTTAATAGTCCAGATATGGCGAAAACCATCCAAGCGCTGCGTGGCTGAGTCAAAAAATAGGTGATTTTTATGCGGCTATCCTATTTTTCCCAATGTGTGCTCTTCAGTGTTGTTGCCAGTGTCTTGGTCCTGCTAACAACGTTGCCTGCTTCTGCTCGGCGGGGACAGGACGGAAATGCGAGTCCCTATAACCCAGGTGTCTGGGACGGCCTGTACACCGAGGGGAGATCCGGTACTGAAGGGGATCTCAACGATCCCAAAAATAGTGAGGGAAAGACCGGGATTAGTCCCGATCCTCAACATTATTACATTCCGCCGCCACGCTATTTTTACGATGTCGAAAAAGACGACATTACTGTCCGCCGTGCCCCGGATTATAACAAAGATGCCTTGGTGACACTGAGCCAACCGTTTCGGTATCAAAAC
>CAZZIY010000208.1:0-4070 GCA_964654525.1 uncultured Vampirovibrionales bacterium
AAATATGCACCTGATTTTACCAATGCCCGAGAACAATTACTGAATTGTTTGAGTTCACACTCTTTTTGAAAGTCCTTTTTATGTCGTGAGATTTTTGGCTGGGATTATTTTTCCAACAAACCGCCAGAGACACTGGAAGACTACCGGGAATCTCTTGCCACAGAGTTGACTTACATTGAGCGGATGGATGACATTATCTCTGAGCAACTCAGGCCCTGGACTGAAGATGCGCTAGAAAAGATTCGCGATGTTTATCAGGACGCCCGCGTCCCTGTCTAAATACTGCAGATGTTTCTGTTTTTGAGAGAGCTATGGTCTCTGTGAGACAATAGCTCTATGCAAACCATGAGTTCCTTTTTTGAGCATAATATTGCGGCGCTCAGTGCTTCGGGCCGCAATGCTGAAGCCGTTCAGAGTCTCTTGCAAATGCAGCCGTCTCAACCGTTGAATCTAGAGATTCAAGAAACTCAGGCCGGAGATTTAAGCTTGATTCTCGAAGGAGTCCCACTTCATGCTCTTTCAGGTGGTGTTGATGAAGCCAAGGCACTGTGTGATAAAGAGTGTCATCCTCACGAAAAGGCGACCCACATTGTTATAGGGCTTGGCTTAGGCTATGTGTTGACAGAAGTTTTGTCCAGATCGATGGGGAAAGTCTTTCTCTACGAGCCTAATCCAGAGCTTCTGCGCCTTTTGCTAGATAATGTCGATTATTCAAAAGCCCTAGCGCAAGGCCGAGTCCATTTAGCCCTTTCACCAGAGCAACTGGCCAGGCAGTTAGATCATTACTATACGTTGAGTGAGCACCTTGATGTGTTGGCATTGCACGGTATTGTTGCACTACACGGTGCTGCCATTGATCATTTGCTCACCCATACAGTGGCTGCTGTGATTGAGCACCGTCGAACGTCTCTCCATGTGGCTGAGTCCTTTCACACCGCCTGGTTTTCTCAGTGCCTTTCTAATTCGGTTTTTCTCGAGAAGGCACTCCCCTTCTCTCGATTAAATGCATCGTTTACAGGACAAACGGCCGTCATCGTTTCGTCTGGGCCTTCGCTCGATAAGGCTTTAGAGGATTTAAAGACTCTGCAGGACAGGGTGATCATTTTTGCAGTGCCAGGAGCTGTGCGGCCGCTGCTTGCCGCTGGGATTAAGCCTCACTTTATGGTGGCACTGGATTTTGAAGGGCCTGGAAAGTATCTCTCCCAGTTGCCAGGCACTCTATCAGATACGCGCTTTTTACTGAGTCCTTTTGTAGAAGCTGCTTGTTACCAAGTGCCAGCGGCTGCTTACTATGTTCAGAGTTATACCAACTATCCGAGCCTTTCACGCTGGAATACGGATATTCTGGGTGTTACTGATGAAGGATTCCCTTCAGGTTCAACCGTTTCTTTGACTGCGTTTCAATCCGCCCTTGCGATGGGCTTTGAACAACTCATACTCGTGGGACAGGACTTGGCGCTATCTGGCACGCAGTACTACGCCGGCGGGGTGCACGGAACGATTGATGAAGAAGGGTATATTTCCCTGCAAGAGACTGAGACGATGGTTTCCCGCCGGATAAAGGTGGTAGAAGTGCTCGGGCAAAACGGGGGAATGATCCCCAGTATGCCTGACTATAAGTGGTTTGTGGCGCAATTTGAAGAAGTGATTCTGGCGTTAAAGCAGTCCAGGCCTGAGTTACGTTTATATAACGCGTCAACTGGGGGCGCTTTGATTCAAGGGTTTGAGCATCAGTCTCTGGCAGAAATTATTCAGAGTGAAGCGTGGGAGAAAGGCTCTGGTGACTTTTTACTGCCTTTGCAAGATATCCTTAATCATATTTCACAGCAAGAGCAAGCGGAAATGACGCCGGAAGCCTGTGCGAGCAAAAAACAGGTTGTTTTATCTCATTTAAGCCAATTGAGTAATGATATGGACGGCCTGGGTAAAAGCTTTGAGGTCCTTGAAAATGAGGCAACGAACTTGTTGAATCATCTGGACGCTGTTGCCCCTGGTAACATTGCCCGTGAGCAGATTGCCCGGTATCTCCAGGGGAAAAAGAAGTTGGAGGCCGATATTCAATTAAACCCTCTGCTCTACTATGCTATTCAGATGGAGGTCTTACATCTCTACCAGCATACTGTCCTGGTAGACCCTCAATCCCCAGACGAAGCCCAGTTAAGGGCCAAACTTGGAGAGGCTTTAGTGGAAGACAGTCGTTTTTATCAGTCGAGTCGTGATATTTTTCATCATACTGTCGAGCCAATCCTCAAGCGGCTGAAACAAACCCCCACTGGCGTTACTTCATAAAGTCTGGCTGATGCTGTGGCTTTGTGCTATAACAGCGGACGATGAAAATAGTGTGAGGGATGAATTTTAGTGATGGGGTTTACTGTAGAGATTTCACCTGCCAAGAAAACGGTTTCTAAGGCTGACGCTTCAGTGGCAATTCGCTTTTATGGAGCCCAGACAAGGGCGTCTCATTCAAATTCAGTAAAAGCCTTTGAACTACCCCGGCCCAAACCTTGGCTGATGCGCTTGATGAGCCCGCTGAATCAGTGGTTGTTTCTCTCAGGGCTCCCCGTTCTGCGTAGCATCAAAGGGATAAAAGCCATTCCTGGACTTGGTGGGGTGATGGATGTGACCACGCTGGATATCCCCGCTGCCGATCTTCAGCGCTTAAAAAAGGCGATTAATCCAAAAACAGGTGCTTTTATTGGGCCGAATCATCCAGAATTTATGACTGATTGGGTGATGGACAAAGTGGTGCTGGATCCAATGGCTCCTAAACTTGCGTGTTGGGCATCTCACGAAGTGATTTCCAGTGCAGGCTCTTTGATGAAGCGATTTTGGCTGAGTCACAATGTGATTGGTAATAACGGTGGGGAGAAAGCTCGCCGCTATTCGATTGACTGGGCAAAACAAGGTCATGGGGTTCTGCTCCATCCAGAAGGAACAGTTCATTGGACGGGAGATTTTGTCCATCGCTTATTTCCAGGGATCGCTGAGATGGCAACCCAGGCTGCGGTTGAACTGAGAGAAAAGGGCGACACGCGTAAAGTTTACACGGTCCCGATTGTGTGGAAAATGCAGTTTAAGTCGGACGTATCCTCCGCCTTGCACCAAGAAATGGCGCTTATAGAAAAAGCACTCAAGCTGCCGGGTGGAGAACACAAAGGGAAGCTCCCCTCGCTGGGAGAACGTTTTGCAAAGCTCCAATGGCATATTTTAATGCAGCAGGTTGAGAAATACGGCAGTGCTCTTGACCGCACCTCAGAGATGGCACTCACGCTGCGGGAGTGGCGTCCCTTCAATTTTTTTGACCGACAACAAGACTTACAGGACGCGCTGCTGAGAGAATTAACGGCTAAATATCCTGTAAAAACAGACGGTGAACCAGATCAAATTGCTCATAGACTCAATCAAGCTATCCAGACTCGACTGGCAGAGGTGAAAAAAACACCATCAAGTTCTGTTCAGCAAGAGACTCTCTCAGGACTCAAACACGACCGCGATAAAGCAGCCGAAATCAAGAGGCTTTCAGGCTTCTCTCGTTCTGTCTACAACACCCCTACTTGGACACAGGAACAAATCGCTGAGTGTCTCAAACGGATTCGCCGAGATCTGGTGAAAGACGGCAAGTGGAATCGATGGCACAATCTGATGCCGTCTCCTGTTGGCCCCCGCATAGCTCATATTCGTGTGGCAGAACCCATCGATGTTTCCGAAGCCCTGGAACAGGCAGGAGGCCAAGTCAATCCCATTTTTGTAGATCAGCTTCTGCAAACCCATCGAGGTCGGTTGCAAGGGGCCTTAGACAAGGTAAATCAAGAATTCGGCCCGCAAATGCAGGCCTTGGCAGTCAAAAACCCATGGTTTGAATCGGCTAAAAAACTTTAACGGATTTTATGGGCTTCGAGAGTGTCCTGACTGGCTTCGTTTATGAGGTGATTATCACAGGGCCGTACCTTATCTCCAACCATCCAGAGCATGGCCTTACTGAGAGATTTCAGCGAAATTTCCCACGTGCTCTGATCGTCTAACACCACGTATCGGCCGCGTTGCATCATATTTAATATCATCACTGGGGC
>CAZZIY010000209.1:0-4053 GCA_964654525.1 uncultured Vampirovibrionales bacterium
CGGTCAAATCATCTAGAAATCGGTATCCTAATATAAACAAATGTAAATCTTGACCCTTTTTTGCAGCGGTCGCAAGAAACATCCGCTAAAATTGGAAAAAACGCCGAAACAATCAGGGAGATACAAGAAACTCGATGACCCAACATCCTCCCCATCCTCCTCTTGTCTCTCCTACACCAAAAATATTACCGGCTTCTGCAGGCTCGCGTCTTTTAGCGTCCGGTCCTGACGGCGTTGAACTCGCTTGGGGCAGCTCTGAGTGTCATGGGTTCCAGATTAAAGCCAAGGGGTTTACCTCAGACCAATTGAACGCCTTGGATACTCTGCTGAGTGAGGCCCATAAAACCGCAGTAGCCCGCTGGCCCCAGTAAGCTTTCTCTTTTTTTCAGGCATATTTCCTTGCGTTAAAATAGCAACGCTATGCCTATTGTTCCGCTTTTTAATGCCTCTGTTGACGAAATCACGGACACGCCTTGGCGGCAAATGCCGTCGCGCAGCATCCGTCTGATTGTCCTCGATTCTGGTTCTCAGTCGGGGGCCTACAATATGGGGCTGGATGAACAGCTACTGGAGTGGGCAAGAAGTAAGCCTCCAGAGAGCCAGAAACGGTCGGATCCTCCGGTGGTTTTGATCGTAAGAACTTATCAATGGGAAAAGCCCACACTCTCATTGGGTGCTAATCAGCCCGAAAAAGACTTACCTGCTCTGCTAAAACTGTATCAACCTCGGCACTCAGCTTCAGCTCTGGAGGTCGTGCGTCGACCAACCGGAGGGCGCGCGATTCTCCATGGAGAAGATGTCTCTTTTTCTTTTGTTACCAATATACCTTTTGTCTTAAAGCTGTCTTTAGCACAAAGCTACAGCTTGTTGACAGACTGGGTTCAACAGACTCTTTCCCAATGCGGGTTAGAGGTCTATAGTGGGGTAACACAGAGTGAGCGAGAGTATTTACGCTCTGCGATTTGCTTTGAAACCCATACCCCCTCTGATTTAGTGGAGAAGCGATCGGGAATGAAAGTGGTTGGCTCTGCCCAACTCAGGCGAGAGGGCGGCATTCTGCAGCATGGTGCAGCGTTTCTAAAACCCTTTGGTATTCAGCCTGATTCATTTTCACAAGCACTGTTTTCAACTGTGCAAAAGGTCCTGGCGGAAAATGACCTGCTTTTGAATGGTGAAAGTGGCAACGGCAAAGGTGGCTATGAGCAGTGGACTGAACCGGTCCTGTTCTAGCCAAAAATGAAAAACTTTGACTCGCCTGGCACTTGATTTCTTAGAGCAGCAGTTCGGTCGGTATTTCCGAGAGTGCATTGACGACTGTTGGATCCCACAGGGTCCCGGCCTCTTTTTTCAGTGCAGCAACAGCATCGTCATGGCTGAGAGGGTTGTCTCGGTACGGCCGTGCTTGTGTCATGGCGTGGTAGGCATCGGCTACCGCTAAAATCCGAGAACCCAAGGGGATACTCTGTCCGCTGAGGCCTTCTGGAGAACCTGAGCCATCCCATCGTTCTTTTTGATAGTGGACATAAGGCACCACTTCGGAAAGAAAATTAATCTGGACCAGCAGGCCGACCCCAACGTTTGGGTGGTTTCTCAGTGAATCCCATTCTTGCGGGGCCAAGGTTTCTTTTTTGGCCAGCACTTCCGCGGGGATATCAATTTTTCCCAGCGTGCCAAGCAAGCCGGCGTAATAAATGAGGTCACAGGTTTTCTCATTCAGCCGCAGGTCAAAGGCAAGGGCTTGCGCCACATGGGCTACTTGTTTGGAATGTCCCCGTGTAAAGTGGTTCCGAGCGTCAATGGCAGCGCCCAAGGCTTCCACAAAGGCTTGTTGATGACTGCCGAGATCGGCAATGCTTTCAGTAATTTGTGCTCGAAGGCTGCGAAGTTCTTCTAAAGAAGGGGGTTGCTTGCCAATCTGCGTTTGAGCACGGGCTACCAATTGCTGTAGGCGGGTAGAAGTGACAAAAACACGGGCCGTTGCATTGGCCAACTCAATCAATTCAGAGGAGAAGGGCTCGTTATTATAGCGTTCAAAGAGAATAAGACCCAGAGATTTCGCTCCTTCTGCCATGGGAGCTGCAATCAGGGATACGGTTTTGTCTTGATGGATGTCATTCAGTGGCGTCCAGAGGCCGCCGGCTTGAGATTTGAGGTCTGTAAAGACTTGGGCTTCGTTGTCATGATAAACAGACCATAGCCGGTGCGTTTCTGGCAGCGGGAAGGACAAATTCCATCGGGTCTTTGAAGAGAGTTCCACAGAGGATCCCGTTAAGGAGAGGCTGTCCGCCCCAGAATAGGTGTCACCAGCGTTTTTGTGCATCGACTGAAAGATATGACAGGCATCGACCTGGAACATTTTGGCCAGGGTGGCCGCAATGGAGTCATAAATAACAAACCCTTCGTCAGACTTAAAACCCAGGATACCCAGGGTCTTATCGATCGAATAAATTTGAATCAGCTCTTCAAGTTGGCTGGTCAGTTTTTGGGGGTCATCACCAAGACGACTGGCAATCTTGTTCAATAAATCGTCAGAAATAAAGGCATCGGCCATAAAATCCCCAATGTTTAAGGCATAAATGGCTTCCAGTGGGTCTTTAGAAGGCTCTAATTTAGAAGGCTCTAATGAAGAAGGGGTCGGATCCAAAATCGCGGTGCCTTTCGTGTCGTATGTCTGGCTGACGGTCAGCAAAAGAATGGTTGAGACCAATGACAACCCTTGCCTGGGCGCTGCGGGGTGCTTGCCTGGACGGGAATGACTGTCCACTCTCAGGCTGTGTATCGGTCGGGATACCCCTTCACTTTAGTAAATTTCACCCATGCTTGCAAGGAGTTATTCAATTTTTCACTTGAGTGTTTCGATACTCAAGCCCAGTGGAAGTAATGCTGCGGCAAACGTCTGAACAGAGTCACCAGAGGGATCACCTGCGGCAGTATAGCCGGATTTGTCTATAAAACCGCTGATGGGGAGGTTTTGGTAGGCAGTAGTTGATAAACAGTCGTGGTAAACGGATTTTCTCTGGACAATAAAGAGCGGCATCGGGTCTTTGCTGTCCCGTAGTTCGTGTCCTGGGTATTCTAAGAGATTATCACGCTTTGGTTTTAGCAAAACAAAGGCAGTCCCTGGGAGATCCAGTCGCCTGAGACCCCGGTAAGCACGGTGGTACACTTTGGGAAGCTCTGGCAATGTTTGAGCTGCGCTTTGATAGATATTGCCCAAAATTTCGCCAAAAGGGGGTTCTACTTTGGGAATCTCAATACTATAGTGAGGGGCTTTCCAACTGGAGAGCCAGCCTCGCTGAAATACCTGAAACACCATCAAGGGGTAGCCTGGAATAAAATTTTCTTGAGCCAAGCGGATGGGGTAGCCCTGAAAGATAGTCTCTAAATTGCCCCCACGAGAGATCCAGGTGAGTTGACCTGCGGCTTGCTTGAGGCTGGAAATTATGCCGCTCAGTGAAGGGGCTTCGTGGCTGTTTCTGACCCGAATACGAGCACGTCTACCGGCAGAAACCGCCTCATCCAGAGGGCGCTTTCCGTCCAGCATGGGCAGTGGATTTGGGTGGTTTTCAGACTTCCCAGGAGAAACCTGAAAAGGGGAACTAACACGAATAGACAGTCCGCTCATTCCTTAGACCGCAAAAAATATTGGGTTGTGCCTCACTCAAAAATACAAACGCAAGATTGCATTTATAGCCATAGAATACTTTATTCCGAAGCGATCACGCAAGGGTTTAAAAGATTTAGACAAAAAACGAAGCCCCCAAAATGAACAGAGTCATTCTGAAGGCTTGATGGATTCCCCCTCAACACACACCGGCATGACAGTTGGGCGTAAAATTTCGCCAGAGGCCATTGCCAAGTGCATGTTTATTCGTAACCACACACAGACTACCGGGATAAAACCCCGTTACTCAAAAGTGATGCGCCTGTGTAAAAACTTATTTTTATTATGTTATAGGAAATAATGAGTAGCGTTGGAATTAAGGCTTAACAAAATTAGATGCCTGCGCCACTGGGCCACTATGTTATTCTGGGTTATTCTGGAAAAACAAG
>CAZZIY010000210.1:0-4031 GCA_964654525.1 uncultured Vampirovibrionales bacterium
CAAGCTAAAACACCGTTTACCTAATTTAAAGCACTTTTTAACAGTAACCAACAATCCTAACAGCAGCCTTGCAACAGAGTACCCGCTGCATGTATGTATCGAAGCGGGGGTAGAACAATCGATCGCGGCCACCAAAACCATGTCGGTTTCTTTCTTAACCCTGCTTTTTCTGGGTTTGTATCTAGGCAAAGCCCGAAATTACCTCAACGAAGGGGCGCATCAGCAGTTATTAGACACGCTAACGCATCTGCCAGAGAAAATTGCCGCCGTCTGGGAGCCCCAAAGATTGGCACAGCTCCAGGTATTTACACGGTCTCTGATGGCTGTAAACCACTTCATACTGCTGTCCAAAGGGCCCTTGGTGCTGACACTGCCTGAGGCCGGATTAAAACTGACTGAAACCTCGAGTAACATTGTTTATACGGACAACACGGAAAGCTTCAAGCACGGCCCCAAAGTGATGCTTTCTGGGATCCAGGGGGTTCATCCCAATTCAATCTATGTGGTACCCCCCTCTCAGGACCTGGCCATTCGGCTGTATAAGGATCTCCGGTCTCATTTCTGGATTAATCCATTCCAACCCAATGAAGCCCTGGCTTTTGATGATGATCGGGTGTTCTTTATCGAGTTTGAAAACAGTGTTCAAGTACCTGAAACAGTAGAAAAAACACTGCATATTGACCCTGAAAAGCACTTAGTACTGCCTAAGGCATCGCTTTTAGAGAGTCTGTTCTTATGTTTGATTGCGTTCCAAACCATATGCTACTACCTGGCCTGCTTCAAGGGTGAAGACCCCAACAACCCAGTACTCAGCAAGGCTGTCACTACATAGCCTGCCAGCCTCTGTAACCACCTGACAGTGAATAAACTTGAGCATACCCCATTTTTTGCAATGTTTGTGCGGCCAGTGCTGAACGGCTACCCCCACCACAGACGGTCACAATCACGCTATCCTGGTCAGGGACCATCTCATCAATTTCAAGCTCCAATAAGCCGCGGGATAGATTCATCGCTTGAGGCACTGTTCCAGCAAGGTAATCTTCGGCTTCTCGCACATCCAGGACCACGAGCGTTCTTTTTTCTGCCAGCCATTGACGCAGTGTACTGGCATCCACTTCTTGTATTTCCGATTTGGCCTCAAGGACCAGATCTCGAAAGCGTTTTCCCCGACGGGCGTTGTCCATGAATAAGTTTTGTCCCTTAGCGAATAAAAATTTCTAAATTATAAAAGCCGAGATGGCTGTCTCCAGACCATAGCTCATACAGGACATCGATGATACCACCCTCGGTACTCAGCGAATAATCCATTTTTTTGCAGAAGTTTCGACATACCACTGACCCCCCTCCGTAAAAATACTGGCTTGCATACCATTCACCCACTTTGTAGGTTTGTCTGCTATGCACATCGCCAATTTTTACGATGGACATGACGCCTCGAGAAACCTTGACGGTAGTGGTCACTTTTTTCTCATTCATGTGGGCATCAAAGGCCAAGATATAGGTCTCATCATCCACCTGATACAAAGAACCTTGGGATTCTTCCGTAATTTCAACCGGGTCATAGCCGTTCATCGTCTGTGTAAAACAGACGTCGACCATCACCGTTTTTTTGAGTTTTTTAACGTCGCTCATACTCGAATCATTTAACCCAGATCTAGCATCCAAAATTCAGGACCACCCTACCGCCGCAAGATCAGTTCTTGCGACGTTCAACAATAACCGACTATTTTTCTACTTGTGATAGGGTTCGCCGCGGTGGATCTTATAGGCTCGGTACAGTTGCTCTAAAAAGAGAAGTCGCACATGCTGGTGCGTCATCGTCATCGAAGACAGTGATAGACACCAGTCGGCCTGATCGATCAACGCAGGGGCAAGACCCCAGGCTCCACCAATCACTACGATCATAGGCTGTGTCGCCCCTGCTGTGGACCCCCCATTTGTATGAATTTTTCCCGCCTGCAGGAGATGAGCCGGCACCCGCTCAAACCAAGCCTTAGCAAAACCCAGAGAGTCATACTTTTCCCCTCGTTCACTCAAGACTAATGTATAAGCCGCCTTCTGAAAGAAAGGCTGTAAGCGCTCTGCTTCTTTGGCCATGGCCATTTCAGGCAAAACCGTTGCAGTTACTGGCTCATCCTTGACTTCCTGAACCGAGATTGCCACATAAGCACTCAGCCGTTTGAGGTATTCCTCAATCCCAGGGATAAGATAACGAAAATCGCCCTTCAGTCCGCCAACCATTAGGAGTTGAATCATGGGTTTTTGATACTCTGTTTTAGGTCTATTTTCTGGGTTTGTTTCGGTTAAAATCGTCTCACGATGGCACGAATTTTTCCATTTCAGGGGTTACGTTATGCACCCGAAAACGCAGACGGTGATATCTCTTTACTCACCGCCCCTCCCTATGATGTGATTGATAGTGAGGCACAGCGGGCTTTTTATGCGAATCACCCGGCCAATGTGGTTCGGTTGATTTTAAATCAGCCTGAAAAAGAAGACAGCGCCCAATACAACCCCTATACCCGAGCTACCGAATTTCTCAAACAGTGGATTGAAGAGGGCACTCTAAAAACAGACCCTCAGCCCGCCGTCTATGCTTATCATCAGCAGTGGACTATGCCCAACGGGCAGCCTATCACCCGAAAGGGGGTTATTGCCCTCCTGGCACTGGAGCCTTATGACACTGGGGTGGTGCTGCCACACGAAAACATCATTCCCAAGTACGTCAATGACCGACTGACCTTAATACAGCACTGCCAAACCAACCTGAGCCCTATTTTTATGATTTACGAGGATCCAGAGCGCTGGCTTGAAAATAACTTACTGGAAGACTCATCAAAAGGGACTTATGGAAAACCGACCGTTTTTGCCGAAGATGAGGGTGCCGTCACACACCAATTATGGGTGGTGGATAATCCACAAAAAATACAGGCTCTTCAGCAGCGGCTCTTAAAAGAATCTCTTCTCATTGCCGATGGGCACCATCGATATGAAACCGCGTTGACCTATCAGCGCTTTGTTCGAGAGGCTTACCAAAAAACCCATGGCAAGGCTGCCGCTCCGGGGAGCTTAAAAAGCGACTACATTATGGTGTTTTTAGCTAATACGTGCGATCCGGGTCTACTCGTTGAGCCCACCCATCGACTGTTTCGTCAGTGGCCAGAAACAGTTGCAGCACAGTGGTCAACCGAAACGTTGCTACAGGCCCTTGAGCAAGACTACCAACTCATCCATTCCCCGGCCCCAAACGCGTCTGGTGACCTTTCGATGACACTCCATCTCCCAGCACAAAACCCCATTGGGCTACGCCTTAAAACCACTGAGCGAATGGCTGATCCTCATTTCTGGGGCCACCGCATCCCAGAACCCATGCGGTGGTTGGATGTGGCACTCTTAGATACAGGTTTAATTCAACACCACTGGAAGACCACTGCATCTGACTTAAAAAACACCGAGTTAATGCGGTTTTACCAATCCAGAGAGGAGCTTAGATATTATCTGGACGGACAAAAAGCCGTCTGTGGTTTTGAAATGAACACGCCTGTGCTCTCTGCCATTAAGGCGGTCTGTCAGGCGGGGCACCGGATGCCACAAAAATCAACCTATTTTTACCCCAAAATTCGCAGTGGGCTGGTCTTTTATGCCTATAATTAATTCCACTTTGCTTGGGCTATAATACCGGGTATGACAACACAAGCCTTCACCTCCCCACGACCTCAGAAAAGTCTGGAAGAACGCCAGGCACTGGCGAAAAAGCAGGCCCTGCTTGCCTGGGGACTTGCCGTTTTTGTGTTTTTAACCTTTATGTCGGTCTGTGCGGTGGCGGTCGTCACCACGATGAATATCGAAGCGAATAAGCCAGGGTTTAAAGCCATTGAAGTGAGTCAACCCATCTCCTTTCTGGATAAGACTTACCTCAAAAAACCCCCGGCCAAGCCCTAAATTAACTGACTCTTTATGTTTCCTTAAACAGGCTTAAAAAAAACCAGGCAAAATCCAGATTGGGCCTCCTTGGGTGGCACAATAGAAAT
>CAZZIY010000211.1:0-3953 GCA_964654525.1 uncultured Vampirovibrionales bacterium
GTTGAAGATATAAAGAAAAATGTATGGAGTGTGTTAGATAAAAACGATTCAAGTAAAGTTTTTTTGGAAATTCTTTTTTGAGGGATTGGTTTCCAATAGTTATTACACAGGCGACTAGAGAGGTTCTGTCATATAGAAGACTCAATTGAAGTATTGTTTCCTTTTTAAGGAGGCAATTTCTCGTATTTTTGCTTTTTTATGGGTGAATGAATAGAGACATCAGCAGCAAAAGTGCCTCTGGCCTTATCCGTCATTCTTGTACTTTTCGAGGTGAAATAAGTCCTCGGTTAGGTTCAAGAAATTCGGTCAATGTTAATTGGGAGGGGCTAGAACAGGCTGGTACTGCCTCTATAGACACGAGAGAAGTGGTAGAGTTGGTCTCGATGTGGAAAAATCAATCTCAACCTGGGGTTAACACCGATATTAAGACCAGGGCCAACACCCAAGCCCGCTTGTTGGACATACTCTTGGGCAAAGACTCTGTCATTGGTCAAGGCGTTTTTTCAATCAAGACGTTTTTTCGCAACCCGTTTGATTCACCACTGCCCCATTTTGCTCGCTTGCTTCTTCCTAAAAGGATACGCCAAAGCAGCGATCCCCAATATAATACCCTAAAAGACACCGTGCTCGAGATGTTATTGAGCGATCTTCGATATCAAAAACAGAGGAAACAATATAACAATACCAGCTATCCGTGGGCGAGCGCCCGAGAAGGGTGGCATGCTGTCCAGACGTTGTTATCACTGACTCCGGACACGAAAAAGAAAAAAGTGCGCGTGATAGCTGATTTTTACCCCATGCAGTTTCTCAGAGGGGAGAGAACACTGCGCTTTCCCAAACTAAAGGGCTTACTGGAATATCTGTTTAGCGAACTCTATACCAGTTTAAGACGAAAAAACGCTGTGCAAGAGCGAGAGGCCATGGCGGTTTTGACTGTGCTCATGCCTCAAGTTTTTGAAAACCCTCTGCTGCAAAGTGAAGGCAGCTGGAAGCAAGATTATCAAGCCCGAACGGGCTCAATTTGGCAGGGGCCGTCGCCCTCAAAGTCTCAGTCATTCTCATTGTCCGATATTTTGCCCTTTGGCCCCATTTGGGAGCCAGTTATACTGACACCTTTGGATCTTGCGCGTGATGAAGACGTGTTTACTCGCCAGATACTGCCAAAGATTGTGGATTTGGCTAAGTCTGGTAACTCTGTGGCCACAAACTTTTTGGCAGCAGATGGATGACTTGCTGATGAACTGATTTGTATGAAAGACACTTATTTGTTACCTTTGTAATGTTTAACGCTGAGTTTCCCGTTTTTTTATGCTGTGATTTTAGTCAAGATTCTGTGCTGTTTGGAGATAAATACTGATGAAACTGTCCCCCTCGTTTGGTTTGGCTGCTAAGCCGATGACTTTTTCTACTGGAACACGTGATATGTATTCTGGTGAAATCCGTTTTGGCAAGGATACAGTCACATTGACAGCGCTACCCCCAATAGCAGATATGAAGGGGGCAATACCCACGGATCATTATTATGGGCTCATTAACTTACGTGCCTTGCTGGAAAAAGCCAGTCCTGAAATTCGCGCTTTGGCTGTCCCTGTCATGAATCAGGCAGTAGAAAAAATGTGGACAGAGGGTGAGGGCGGAATCTATCCCTACGGGCTGAACCCAGCATCTAGAGGCCCGGAGCCTTTTACGGCTGCTCGCTTTATTCGCGCGAGTTTTCAAGCCGATGTGATAGCCAACGTAAGCAGGGCGCTGCAGCCTTTATGGGATAAAGATTTTAAACATAAAGAAGACCCTAATAGTGGTAAAACCATTGATAAAACTCAGGAACCGGCCACTGCGAAGGTTAAAATACCCAAAGCTTTGCGTAAAGAGGCCAAGCGTTTCCATGATCAACTGCTGGAAGTCCACAGAAAGCTGACCAATGAGGCAGTTTCTATTATCGAAAGGCCTAATGTTATTGGCGGAGATGAAGACACTGCCTATGCGCGATCGTTACTGTCACTTCTGCCCAAAGAGTATGCTGCTTCGAAAGACTGGCGGGTTCGCTTTATTAAAAATGCCATTATCGAACATTACAAGCTCTCGGTGATGCTGGCTTACGCCACAAGGGAATTTAGCCGTGTTGCCAAGACACCGGAAACCGAAGTGGGACAGCCAGGTTTGCCCACCGCAGAAGAAGTGCTTGCTGCCAAGCAGATGATTAAGCGCAATGCAGTGTATGGCCCCTATATCCGTTTAGCAAGCCTGTTAGAGTTAGCAGCCGATATTTTTGGGCACCGTGACCCCCGTCCCAGCGCGTTCAGTTGGCAAGGGTTTAAAGACGCTTTTACCTTCAGCCTGGAAGACAAAGGCCCCTATGCGGATGCGCAAAAAGCACTCCTGCCTATCATCGAGAAGCAGGCCAAGCGAGCCGTTCCCACTAGTACAGACTATCCCTATCCAGCGCTGGCTCAGGTGATTGAGGTCATGGGTAAGCTGTTATCACCCCATAAGCTTGGCTACTTTTACAGAACGTTTACCACGAAAAATGCACCAGAACGTACGTTTGATGCATTAGCACAACCCTTGTTCCGTCTTGGGCGTCTTTGGGAGCCTGAAACTGCGGTTGAAGTGGCACTGACCAAGCGAGGCTTACTACCTCCTAATGCGAAAAAAGAGGAAGTGAAGGTAGCAATGGCAAAAGCGCTGCCTATCTTGCCAATTGAAACATCTCCGATTGCCATTCAAACAGCCATTTTAAAGGAACGCATCCTTCCCACGCTTGAAGCAATGAGCCGACAAAATCGTTACGGGAATTACGAAAACCACTTTGGAGCTGAACTCCTGTCGGAACTCTCGGGCGTTATTGCACAAGCTGAGGCTGACCGCCTGACAGAGCTTACAGATTTCTACTTGGCACAACCAGCTGTATCAGGTCAGATACCACCCGCTGGCTTTTACCACATGAGTGGAGCCAAGCATCTGATACAAACCATTCAAGAGACGAACTCTCTAGGGATCAGTGAAATGGAGCCTCACTTTAATCGTTTAGTAGAAGCATTGACTCAGCGCCCGGCAGAAACCCCTGCCAGTGTCCGTCGCGTGGATGCCATGGTGCTTCGTGAGCTTATTGATAAGCTTGCCTCAGGTCCTGTACAAGAGCGAGAAAAAGCCAGTAATCTTCTGATTGGACGTGTTCTCCCTTGGTTAGAAGCACAGTTGACTCACGCACAAACTTCACAAAGTGTGATGCCAGCCGATGTTGGCTTAAGCCTGCTACAACCCATACGCCAAGTGGCTGAAACGATGTTTAACGGCGATCATCGTTTGCTCGCCTCGCAAAAAGATGATGAGACAGATCCTGCTTTAGCACAATCGGTGAAAGCACATCAGGACTTACTCAGGCGGGTAGACGGTTTGGCACAGAGCTTGACTGCTTAGCGCTTAAGTATTTATGGCTTACTGTTTATTGAAGGCCTTGGTTTTGTTGGATGTCTGTTTGGGTTATTTTTTTAATAACCCAATCAAGAGGCTGAATTTATGAACGAGCTAGTCACGATCATTGCTTTGCTCAGTGTGTTGCTGGTCACCACGATGGTGTCGAGACGTTTTCGGCTGCAAGAAAATATCTTACTCTTTATTCTGGGGGGGCTAGCTAGTTATTGTGCCTGGATTCCCACCGTTAAACTGAATCCGGATGTGATTTTTTTGTTTTTTCTTCCCCCCATTATCTATGCCAACGCTTGGGGGATATCTGTCAAAGATCTTAAATTGAATCTCAGAGCATTGATTTTCCTAGCAATTGGTCTGGTTATTGCTACCACGCTGATTGTGGGAGTGGTGATCCCTCCGATTACCAATAGCATGACCTTTGCCGGAGCCTGTCTGCTTGGGGCCATCGTTGCACCCACTGATGCAATTGCTGCCACAGCGGTGATTCATCAATTTCGGCTACTACGCAGAATCATCACGAT
>CAZZIY010000212.1:0-3951 GCA_964654525.1 uncultured Vampirovibrionales bacterium
TTACTGGTCCCCTGGAAAAGGGTTTCCACTCGACCATCAGGCAAATTACGGCACCAGCCACGTAGACCCAATAATACAGCTTGTTCGCGAAGTGCAAAGCGAAATCCAACACCTTGAACCCATCCCGAAATGATCAAACGGACAGTTTCCGAGGAAGGAGAGACCAGTTGTGTGGCAGAATTTGAAGATGGAAGGTGTGGCGACAATGGGGAGGTATCAGAAGGCAGAGTCATCGTATCCCGCTTTCATGTTACGCTAGACTCACCATAGCATGCTTGATTGCCAAAAAATAGACGCTTTTTATCATGTGACTATGCCCTCAAAAATACTTAAAAAATACCCATCACCGATGCCAAAGCACAAATATTTTCACTTTTTTATTCTGTCAGGACTCCTGTATGGAAGCGTTATCTGCGGGGTGCTTTTCTATGCCCCCACGGCCATGGCGCAGTTATTAGATTTAGACACGCCTCCTCGCAATATAGCGCCGTTTATCCGTGAAGATCAGGCTGACGGAAACGCATCCAGCACTGATACTGAGGGTTCTGGTAGTGATAGCCATTTTGATCCCAAAAAACTAGGCCCCGTCTTCCGAGGGGGCGTTCAACAGCAACAAGTAATCAGCCCCAAGCCCTCTGCTTCGGCCAAAATACAGAACAATAACGAACCCGGCGTTGTTGGGATCGATCTCCAAATCAGAGCCAACCAGTACCCCTTACTACAGCGGGTATTTCCGAACACCCCTGCTGCCAAAGCCGGTCTTAAACCCGGGGATATTGTCTCAAAAATCAACGGCCAAAGCACCAAAACCCTAGATATTGTTACGATAGACCGGCTCATTCCTGATCGACCCGGCTCACTGGTCAAATTTGAAGTCCAGCGTCAAGGCAAATCGATAGAAATTCCACTGACCGTAGCCCCAAAGTCCTCATTGCCCGGCATTGTTCAGCAACTGTTTCCAGGCATCTACGTCTCCCCCACGGGTGGTATTTATCCCTATATGCCTTAGAAATTGACCCTAGAAATTTAGTAACGACAGACTCTATAATGAGACCAACATGCCGTACAGAAAACTGACACAAAAAGTCGACGATCTATCGACCCCGTCGTATTTTCACTACCGCTTCTACTGCGATTTATGCAATGAGGCGGTCGATTCTCCTCGTAAACACCGCAATACGGAGAATGGCAATACGGAGAATGAGTCTGGCGCAGAGAACGACCTGATCGACGCACTGGTCTCTGAAGCAAAGCAGTCCTTTCGCTTTTGTGAACACTGTCAAAGCTGGGTGTGTCGAGAAGTTTGCTGGGATGCCGTTCGATGTCAATGCGAACGCTGCGCACTCAGCCCGTTCTGGAAAAATCGAAAAGGCTTAAATGAGTCTAATAAGCCTCGGAATCAAGACGAGCACCGCTATTCTTCGATACTAGGTCCGCTCGAAGAAAATTAAATCGTCTCGAAAAATTCAAAAAGAATAGCCTCCAAAAGAGTCGGCATAATTTATCTGGATGTCGCCGTTTCGCGGGCTTTTTGGGCCAGTCCCTTCTGCTTTCTGGCGTTATCAATCCGGTGCATCGCAATCGCTTGGGCTGCATTCCATGGCAGCATCTGGTGTGATTTTGCGTACTCAAAGACTTCTCGTGTCTTATCATAAATACCGCGCACTTGCGCTTCTGCTTGCTCAAAGGTGACGTGCTGAATTTCTGCGGCGACCATCATCAACCCGCCCGCGTTAATCACAAAATCTGGGGCGTACAAGATATTGCGTTGATGCAATATCGTCGCAACCAACTCATCGCCTAAGGGATTGTTAGCCCCACCGGCCACAATTTTGGCTTTTAAGAATCGGGCCACTTCCTGAGTCAGGAGTCCGCCAATGGCGTTGGGAGAGAAGATATCCACTTCTTTTTCGTACAAAGCCTCACCAGGGCACATTTCTACAGCCGGATAGGCATCCTTAATGTGCTGAACAGCGGCATCATTGGGGTCGGAAATTAAGACGTGACAGCCCGCTTCTAACAAATGTCCGACCAAGTGGTAACCCACCTTACCGGCACCTTGCACTGCGACACGAATACCTTCCATAGACTCTTGTCCCAGGCGTTCTACAACCGCCGCTTTAAGGCCCATAAAGACACCTAGAGAAGTTAGAATTGCGGAATCACCCAGCCCACCGTCTTCTTTGGATAAACCAACGATATGTGGACAGTATTGATGCATAATTTTTAAATCATCCGTGTTAGAGCCTACGTCCCCCGCACCAATATAGGTTCCTTTAAGTAAGGCAATTCTCTCTGCAAAGGCTTTTAATAGGGCCGGTGTTTTTTGTGAGGGATGATCCAACATCACCACGCTTTTTCCACCGCCCAGATTAAGGCCCGCAGCAGAGGCTTTATAGGTCATCGCACGAGAGAGATTCAGCACATCCACGAGGGCATCTTGCTCTGTGGCGTATGATTTCATCCGGCATCCACCCAAGGCAGGCCCGAGTGAAGTATCGTGAATCGCGATAATCGCGCGAAGTCCTGTTTCAGGATCGCTACAGAAAACAACTGCTTGGTGATCCTGTTTCCGGATCAGGTCAAAAATAGCCATGGCAATGTCCCCTATCCTATACGTACGATCATTATTTTGCTTATTATTTTTGTTTACGTTGAATGGAATAATGGAAATAGAAAGACGAAATCGGTGAGACCGCATAGAGCGAGGTCAAACTGAGCACTATTGATAGGCGGGATAAATCTTCCGGTGATACATCAGATAATGCTCCCGTATTATCGTCGTTCAAGCCAGTCACGTCAATGTAGGCCGCGTTACTTTGCCCAGATTTTAGTCGTTTTAGCTCTTCTCTCAGCGTTTCTAGTTCAGCGATATTGTCTTTCATCGCCTCATACTTTGCCCGGCACGTATTGGCCCAGGGGATAAAAGCACAACCTGGGGCCATCACCACAAAGGGGGTATCTGGATAATCTCGGCAAAATTGAGGTCTGTCTTCGTGGACGCCACAGCGATTGCCTTCGACCAAATACCGGCAATGATAAAACACCACATCTTCTTCATTATTGGGGAAGTCTGGAGATTTACGGGCCGCCGCCATGGTTTTTTCCACCAGGCCAGGCACCACTTTGGCAGCCGCTTCTGCAGAAGAATAGGGCTGCATAATGGAAAAAAAGTTACGGGCAAACTCGTCCCCTTCAGAAGCCCTTTTTAGCATCACATGATAAGGCTTACTGGGAGAAGCTCCTTTGCAGCAATCGCCGTTACTGCAACACGCCGGTAACGGAACACCCAGTTCTGTTTCAAAGGCATTGGGCAAGGCCCGTTACGCTCCTTTAAAAGACTGTATTTAGAATAATCCGGAGTGAACCCATTGGCACCATGGCCATCGGTTTGTCCGGGCCTATTTCATATTGTACCCAGCGAGATCGGATCCGTTGAGATCTCCGAGCATTTTAAAACGGCGATCTTCCAGATGGCGGATACGACCAATCAGGCGTTCTTCAGTTTCTGAGCCTGTTTTTGCCTTACGCACGTCGCGGTAGCAGCGGGTTAATTCTTTGTTGACAGATTCCAGCGTTGAAAAAGACTGGACCAAGACTTCGGCATCCATTTTGTCCACCGTTTTTTGGTGAAACAGCGCAGCCAAATGCGATTTGATGTGTGCCAGTAAGAGACCTTGAGGCTTACGAAGCGATGACTGGGTTGCCGTGGTATCACTCTCAAGCATTTCTTTGGACATGGGGGCACACTCCTCTTTTTATTTTTAATAGTATAAGCGAGCGAAGCACCGTGTCACATCCACTGCTTATGGGATTGCGCTTGTGGGAGCACGGTGATTTGTTAGGATTCAGATCTGTTGCTAAAACTTCTCTGCTAAAACTTCTCTATGCTTACTGAAATAAAAACTGGGATAAAAATGTGGTTCAGGAAGAGGTAAAAAAATTTATTCA
>CAZZIY010000213.1:0-3947 GCA_964654525.1 uncultured Vampirovibrionales bacterium
GTGAGAATGGCCTTGCCTGGCTTGGTCACTGTCGCTAATTCTTATCATCCCCTGGAGTATAAATCGCTCAGGGGCGCTCAGATGGTCTTGAATCTGCAACGAAACCCAGAGGAAAAGTCAAAGTTCATCCGTGTCTTAAATCTCGATGATGTTCAAGCAGAACCCAAAGAGACTGGGTTGGTTGGGTCTCCCACCATTGTCGCTAAAACGTTTAAAATCGCTGAGATTGCTGGTAGTTGTGTGATGCACCAAGGGTCTTCCGTTGAAGACCTGGTGGGTGATGTTTTAAACAACACCAATTTACTGGAGTTTACCCACGCATGAGCCCAGAAGAAAATCCCAATATCTCCGCAGAACCGATGCCAGAGATTATTACACCCAGTAACCGAGAAGTGTGTATTGTGGCAGAGCAAGTGGACGGTGAAATTCAAACCGTAACTCTCGAGCTCTTGGGTGCAGGACGAGATTTGGCTAATAAGCTCGGAGGTAAGCTATCTTGCTTTGTCTTGGGACACCAGATTGCTGATTTGCCAGCCAAACTCATTGCTTACGGGGCTGATGAAGTCTATATTGCTGATCATCCAGATTTAAAATATTACCGTACCTTGCTGTTTAAGCGCGTCATCTGCGATTGGTTCCATGCGTATGAGTTACCACCTCACATTGTTCTGTTAGGGTCCACCACCACCGGACGCGATCTAGCCCCGCGGGTAGCAGCTAACTTGAAAACGGGACTAACTGCCGATTGCACAGAATTAGATATTGGCCCCTATGAACATACCAGTAAAGCCGATCCTGCCAAATTTGGTTTATATCCTGGGTGCTTGTATGCTGTTCGCCCCAGTTTTGGAGAAAGCTTGAAGGCCAGAATCTTGGGCCCTTGGAACAACCCCCAAATGGCCACGGCTCGACCTGGTGTGATGATTCCTTTGGAACCTGATTACAACCGCACCGGTATTGTGACCAGCGTGCCGATGAATTTTCAGCCTGAAGATTACCGTTCTGAGATTCTCGACATCGTGCGTGAACTCAACAATACTGTGAAACTTACCGAAGCCGATGTAATCGTTGCCGGCGGCTTCGGGCTGGGGACGCCGGATGGATTTGCCATGTTAGAATCTCTGGCTGGGTGCTTTGAGAATTCAGCCATTGCAGCTTCTCGTAAAGTAGTCGATGCCGGCTGGATTCCCTACCAGCATCAGGTGGGGCAGACTGGGAAAACAGTGCGCCCCAAAGTCTACATTGCTTGTGGTATTGCTGGGGCAATTCAGCACCGAGTGGGAATGAGCAAATCTAACCTGATTATTGCCATCAATAAAGATCCTGATGCTCCGATTTTTACCTTTGCCCATCACGGGATTGTGGGTGATGTGTATCAGGTTGTTCCGGAATTAATTAAACAACTGAAGACTCAAGCCACATCAGCTGGCAGAGCGACGGCTTCTACCTCTGTTTAAACTTTCAGGTTTTCTTTGGTTTAACCTTCTTTTGGTTACTAACCTAAAGGATGATCTTTTCCGTCTGCTGTTGTCACAAGCAAAGGACAGGACTATGATCGTCTTGCCTATTTTTATATCGGTAAAATATTTTTTAATTCACTCAGAAAGGAAAATAATCATGACTATCAATCGTTCTCTGGTTGCCCTCTTGGCTGTGAGTGTTTTGTTGGTTGGACGCGTGCAAGCTGCCGCCCCTGCAACAGAAGCGAGCAAAGAATCGAAACCTGCCCATCACAGCTCATTGAAACCTGAAGCCAAACACACTCATAAGGCGCACGGTTGTAAGCATAACCACAAGGTCAAAGCAGAAAAAGAAACTGAAAATGAAGCGCAAGAAGAGAAAGCAGAAGGCAATAAATCCTAGTTCTTTCTTTTTAAAATTCATTTAAAAAAATATTTCAGGTCATGTCGCTTGTGTGGTTTCATAACAGGCACATGGCCTGAATTTTTAGCCTGAATTTATAGTTATAGGAAAAGTTATTCATGCAAATGAATCCGCTGGGAAAAACAGAGATATCAGTGAGTGTGATTGGCCTAGGCACCATGACCTGGGGTGAACAAAACACCGAAACGGAGGCTCATGCCCAATTGGACATGGCTTTTTCACACGGTGTTAACCTGATCGATACCGCAGAACTCTACCCAGTGCCCGCACGGGCAGAAACAACTGGCAGAACGGAAGATTACATCGGGACCTGGTTAAAAGCCCGTCAAAACCGAGAGCAAGTCATTCTTGCAACCAAGGTGATTGGTGCTTCCGAGCGCTTGACCTGGATTCGCGGAGGAAAAGCATGTTTGGATAAGTCAAATATCCATCTGGCTGTAGAGGCCAGTCTTAAACGCCTCCAAACAGATTATATCGACCTGTACCAGGTCCACTGGCCTGATAGAGAAACCAATTGCTTCGGGCAGCTTGGTTATAAACATGATCCCCATGACACCAGTGTCAGTATATTAGAGACGCTTTCCGCTCTGTCAGAACTGGTGCAAGCTGGAAAAATTCGCTATATCGGCTTGTCTAACGAAACCCCATGGGGAATGATGCAGTATCTTAATCTGTCGCATGAACACGCATTGCCCCGTGCTGCAAGCATTCAAAACCCTTATAACCTGTTGAACCGAACGTTTGAAGTGGGTCTGGCAGAGATGGCCATTAAAGAACACTCGGGGCTACTCGCCTATTCACCGATGGCGTTTGGTGCCCTCAGCGGGAAGTACCTGGATGGGTCCCGCCCCCAACGCTCCCGGCTTGCAATGTTTGGGGATTATTTCGGTCGTTATATGAGTGAGCCTGCCCTTCAAGCTACTCGTCAATATGCCAGTATCGCCAGAGAGGCGGGGCTGACACCAGCACAAATGGCTTTGGCCTTTATTAATCAACAGCCCTTTGTCACCAGCAATTTGATTGGCGCCACCACACTCGAACAACTCCAAGAAAATATTGCTAGCAGTGATATAGTCCTTACTCCAGACGTGTTAAAGGCGATTGAACAGGTGCATTTAGCGTGTTCAAATCCATGTCCTTAGCAAAAAAAAGAATCTACGACGACAATGAACGCCCTTTAATACAGAGCAATCGAACCTGAGGGGCTAATTTTTTGAGCGTGCTCTGGGTCACATCTTTAAATGAGAAATCAGGTTGAGCGGGTTCAATTAACACGGCCCGAGTGATATCCCTAGGATCTAAACCCTGACTAATCATATCGACCAGGGCAACTTGCAATGGGGTCATTGTTGGATTAAAGGCTGCGCTTTCTACAGGAAATCCTGCGACAATTTGACCGTTGCGCATTTCTAATGCAAGTCCTGCCCATGTGTTTTTTGTAATAGGATGATAGCTCTTGGCAGCAGCTTCTAAGGCTTTATCGACTAATTTCTGCTGTCTTGCGGTGAGTGAGGTTTTGCCAATGCGTTGTTTGGGAGAAGACTTATGAGTATAAATATTGACGCCTTCCCCGGCCAGCGTGAAGGGGCTGGGAAGGAGTGTTTCAAGCGTGGCATGTTTCCATTGAATAGCTCCGTCTGGCTTGTTAGGGCTGTCCTGAAAATAAATGGGTAATTGCCGAAAACCAGCTTCCATCATAAATTGCCGGCAATGACCACATGGTTCTGCGGAGACTACCAAGGCTTTAATCCCAGTTTCTCCGGCCAGTTTTGCTAGTGTAAATGCAAATTGTTCCGCATGGATTGAATCGGCATAGACCCCGCGCTTTACTTCAAAATTGCTTCCCAAATAGGCTTTCCCCGAAGTGCCAATTACCACAGCGCAAGCTTTGTAGTGAGAGACTGGAGGATGGGAAAACTCAGCAGCCTGCTCCAACAGAGGGCTGTAAAACGTTTGTAGGGAATCAGGGGTTATCTCTGGAACAGTATTAACGATCATCTTGAGAGGTCATTTTGCTTAAATGGCATTGGCATTGGCAGGTTCTTTTAAAGGCAAATCAACAG
>CAZZIY010000214.1:0-3935 GCA_964654525.1 uncultured Vampirovibrionales bacterium
ACAGGCTGGAGGGCTGGTGAAAAAAGAACGGTAATAGGCCTTGCGGTAGTAGTAACACGTGGCACGAAACACCAGGGGAAAGGGAAGAATCAGCACTGCAGGAGAAAACGGCCAGCTGCCAAACCACTGGGGAAACCATTCCACTAAGTTGGGTGAATAAAAGGGTGAGAGATAGGGACCCCATTGATAATTGACACCTTGCAACGCTGCCCAGGTGGCATACATCCCAAAAGAACCAAGGATAATTAACGTCAACAGTGGCTCAACCCACCAGGCGTCGGTTCTAAAAGTTATCCAACCCTGGGTCGATTTCAAAGAGGTGGATTTCATGGCTTGCGAAGAGTCAGACACGGGGCTACTCCCTCATAAAAAGTCAATAACAGACAGCGATTGCGGGTTTGCTGAAATGGGACAAAGACAATTTCCCATCAGGAATACAGCTCAACCTATCTTAGGAGACTCAGACAGTGAAGTGTTTGCGATCACTCATATTGTGCTAGTGAATAGCCGCGCCTTTTTCTTTGAGTGCGGTCAAAATCGCCTCATCACTATGGTTTTCAACAACCAGCGTCTGAAATGTCTTAGCATCAATTCCCAGTTGCCCCAATAAACCGCGGTCCATCGGGCAAGGGTATTCCAAATCATAGGCGTCAATCACGCCTGCGGCTTCCAGCCGGGCCTTGTCAATCATTCTGGCCAACCAGGGGATCCCCCCGATAATGGTACTCCCTTTTCTGGGCTCTGAGTGAGTATTCGACATGGGGTTGACTCCTCTTAATTTATTGGCCTGCCCGGACATTATACACGAGAGGCTTTGTGCTAGAATCATTTCCACTAAAACCGCAACCATCAAAATAGATTTGATTATTCATTATGACAGTCTCTGAAACACGCCCAGAAAGCACCTCTATCCAGGCAGTTCAGCACTATGCCGCAGAACAAATTACGGCCCGTAGCCAGGAGGCTTCTCGTCTGGCCAATCAAATGATGGCCCGGATTGCAGAGCAACTTAAACCCGGAATAAAAGAATCAGTCGCCCGTCAAATGGCGATGCGCGTGTTTGAGGCTGCTGGTGTGACCACCCTGTGGCACCGTCCCTATATTTATTTTGGCAAAAATACGGTTCTGACTTTTCGAGACAAACCACAAACGGATGAAATACTCCAAGAGACTGACATTATCACTATTGATATCGGTCCGGTTCCTCTGGAAGTGGACGGTCTCCAGTTTGAAGGCGATGTGGGCAGCACCCTGGTTTTGGGTGACAACCCGCTCTATCTCGATCTAAAAAACCAGTGCGAGCGCATTAACACCCTTGCAAGGGCCTTCTGGAAAGAGCAAAACCCAACGGGTATTGCCCTGTATCAGTATATTCATAATCTGGCGAAAGAGGCTGGTTATATTTTTCAACTGGAACCCGCCGGCCACTTAATTGGGACTTTCCCTCATACTGGCTGGAAAGCTGGGCTGAATACCTATCCAGAGCCAGTAGAGCCGGGCATCTGGATTTTAGAAATCCAGATACGACATCCAGAACTCTCCTACGGCGCCTTCTGTGAGGATTTGCTGATATAAGCACGTCATAAGAGTCCCTTGCTGCAGAGTGCCTATTATACGAATATCCTCTGTTTGCCTGACGTGCTGAAGTGGTTTTTTCGGTATGCTAACGCCAGATAGCGGAAAGTTTGGCCTAAGGACTACAAGAGAGATGAATTACCCAGATGTTTGATTTTATCAAAAAATCGATGGCCGCCATTCCGACAGGAACACCCTCTCAGCGGGCTCTGCGGGTTTCTCCGCACTTTAGTGTGCCACTTTCTGATTTTGCTGCTGTGGGTGAGCGAGACGCTATTTTGGCCTCATCCGGGATGGGGAAGTCTTATTTAACCGGCGTCTTGATGGAAGAAACGCTAGAAACGGGTGGATTGTTGTGCGTGATCGATCCCGAAGGCGAACATTTCACACTGGCAGAGCGCTATCCCATGATGATTATTGGGGGTGAGCACGCCAATTTACCCTTAGAAGAAGAAGGGATTGAATTATATATCGACTCGATGCTGCAATTCGGGCTCTCTGCGGTGTTTGATCTCTCTGAATATCTCGATGCCGAACAGCAACACTTGTATGCCATCATTGCCGATAAATTGTTTCATGCAGAACAAAAGTACCGCCGTAAAATACGTTTGGTGATTGAAGAAGCGCAAATTTATGCCCCGCAAAAAACAGCCGGGGTCGCTGGCAGTGGCGGTTCTGGTGGAACAACCCGATCGGGTCGAAAAAAGTTTCTCGATCCCTTACTGCCCAGTCAACGGATTGCAAAACGGGGCAGAAAACGAGCCATTGATAGCCTGTGGGCAACTCAGCGTCCTGCCAGTATTAGCAAAGATATTTTGAGTCAGTGCAACCGGTTTTGGTTTGGCGGGATTACAGCAGAACAGGATTACAAAGCGATTCGGCCTTTTCTGAATGAAGCCGGCATCTCTTTTGCACAAATTAAGGCATTAAATCCAGGCGAATTTTATTTATACGCCCGGGGTAAAACCAAATTGCTGAAGGTCAGAAAGCGCTTCTGTAAACATGCTGGTGCGACACCAGAGGCGGGCTTGGTTTTTCAGGCCACCCAAAATAGCTCTCTGGAAAAAGCCATTTCTCAACTCACAGAGGCGGTGGCAAAGCGAAGTATTGAGAAGCAAAAAGAAGAGTCGGAATTGTCCGTTTTGAAGGCGACTATTCGGGAGTTAAACGCTGAGAATGAACGACTCAAAAAAGAATTAGAACAAGAGAAAATGGCCACCAAGGTGATCGAGCGTTTGGGTAATTCCCCTCCCGCTTCAAAAACAGCCAGTGCCCGAAGCCGGATCAAAAAATCCGTTCAAGGTATCGGCGATAATATTGACCCGGATTTGCCCCAGAGCACGCCCGAATTACCCTTTCAGTCGGAAGTGTACATCAAGCAATTTTAGATAAAAGCAATTTTAGACTATTTTTTAAAAGGCTTAAACGTAAAGCGCTCCGGCATCCTTCAGTCGTTCTTTCATCAAGAGCTCTTTTAATTCTTGCAAGCGGGCCCGCTCATAAATTTGCTGCCACAGCTCATACATAAAAGCGGCAACACGCTGTCTCAGGGTGAGCTGCTTATCCATTTTAGACAAGGTGAGATAATCCCCAGAAACCATCAGTCTGGGATCCACTCGATAGGCCAATGCTTGTTGCTGCGCAGCTGCACCAAATAAGGTTGCACTGGCTTGATGCATCCCGTTAATTGCCATGAAACTACTGGCTAGTGTTGCAATACCCATGGTTCACCGTCCCACTAAATCTAATTGTTGTGCTACACATCACGAGAGCGAAATAAGTAACAGACAAATAACAACAGACCCTAACGAAATACTGATAGTATTTAACCCAGCAATGTTCAGCCAAAATTTGCTCTCTAGGGCATAAAAACATGATCAAAAATTTTTGTGCTAGATACTGTTTTAAGATTATAAAAAAAGTAGAAAAAATAAAAAACCGACATCTCGTTTAAAACGCGATATCGGTAAAAATGGGTTTCACTCAAGCAATAGATTTAAAAAACTGTCTTACCCTAGGGCGCCAGCGTCAACGCGGCGTTGGGCTTGTTCTGCATTCTTTTTTCCGATTTGTAATATCCAATCGTTAAAACCTGTCTGCCATTCAAGCTGGATTTTGCTTTTTTCTAATTTTAAGGTCAATTGTTTATCAATTTCATTGAGGGCGACTAATTCCTCTGGGGTTTCTTTTCTGGTCACTTGATTGGCCAGACCTCTGGAAAGCTCTGAGTAACGAAATGGATCAGCACCGGCCGGGCCACTTGTTCTGGGTGAATATGCTGCACGGGCAGCAAGCTGGGTGTATCCAGTGTTTAGAATAGACATTGCGGGCTTGTCACACTCTCTATCTGGCGTAGTCAG
>CAZZIY010000215.1:0-3872 GCA_964654525.1 uncultured Vampirovibrionales bacterium
ACAATACTGTTATGCTGCAAAAACCGATGAAATTGATCACGGGAGCCAAAGTGCTCCGTGCCTCGGGGGAAGTCACCGATGAAACTTTGGTGATTGAAGGGGAACAGATTGTTCGCCTGACCACAGAAGCCCCCGGTGCCTATCTTCTCAGCAGAGACGATGTTGAAGTGTACTCTGGGGAAGGCTGCTATCTGACGCCTGGCTTGATTGATGTGCATACCAACGGGGGTTTCGGCTGCGATTTTAACAATACCTCTTTAAGCGAAATTCAAGCACTGCTGTCTGAACTGCCTAAGTACGGGGTTACCAGTATTCTCCCCACCGTCATTACAGCACCCACAATGGATATGCTGACTTCAATCACCACACTGGAAGAAGCCCTGCATATGCAACGGTCCGCCCAATGCCAGCTCCACGGCCTATACTTAGAGGGACCGTTCATTCATCCTGAATACCGCGGTGCTCATCCACAACTAGAGAGTCTGGGCTTTGGAGAAAATTTGGTTTCTCGACTGAATACCTTACTTTCGCCCAATGTCAAAGTGATGGCCTTAGCCCCAGAGCTAGACACCACTGGTCTTTTAATCAAAGCCCTTTGTGAACGGGGTGTTCGCGTGATGGCTGGGCACACCAACGCAACTTGGGAGGAAATCCACCGGGCCTCCCATCACGGTTTAGCGGGGATTACCCACTTGTTTAATGCAATGAGACCCTTACGTCACCGAGAGCCCGGTGTGGCTGGGGCAGCACTGACACTACCCGATCTTTATGTGGAAGTAATCAGTGATGGGGTGCACCTCCATCCTGAAACGGTTCATCTGGTGCTTCGGGCCAAAGAAGCTGATAAAATCTTGATCACTACAGATGCAATGGCACTGGCGGGTTTATCCGATGGAGCACAGTGTCAATTTGGTGGTCAAACTGTCACCCGAAGAGGCCCTCAAGCGGTCAATACGGAAGGGCGACTCTCTGGCAGTGTGGCCATGTTGAACGACTGCGTGAAAAATATTGTTGCATGGGGCTACAAAAGTTTCCCTGAAGTCATTCCGATGGCAACCACAAATCCCGCTCGCTTTTTGGGAATTGAAAACAGAGTTGGCAGCTTAGAAACTGGACTGGATGCCAACTGTGTGCTTTGGGATATGAAGACGCTGGAAGTCAAAGCCACATGGATACGGGGCAATTTGGTGTATGAATCGGGAAATCTCTCAGCTGAAAACCCCTCAGCTGCGTCTCCACTCGGCCAAACCTACAATAGCCCGCAGCTGGTTTAAGCCCTTTTTTGCTTTCTTGCCTTCTGTAGCAGGTTACAAGACGGGCACTGTCCGCACATTGTCTGTCCAGCTCGGTAACAGCTCCAGATAAGATCGAGCGGTACAGGGGTTCCCTGCCTCTCTAAACTATCAGCTGCCTCTAGCATCTCAGCCTTGGTCATCGTTTGTACAGGTCCTGCAATTTGAACTTGGTTTTGAGTCGAATATTTGAGCACTTCGCTCATCGCAGCGGTAAAAGCAGGCGTATTATCGGAAAAGGTCTCGCCCTCTTCTGCATTGGCCCCGTATAAGACATGAGAACAGCCCTCTTTCTCTGCAAAAGCAGCGGCAATGGCAAGAAAAACCCCATTTCGATTCGGTACCCATACTGACTGAGTCTCAGATTGACTGTGCAAAGGGAGCTTCACCTCAGTTTCCAGCACCGCCCCATCCATGGCTTCTGGCAAGAGCCCAGCCAGCCAAGGGAGAGAAATCACTTGGTGTGGTACTTGATAAAACGCCGCAATTTTTGTAGCGGCTTGGGCCTCTTGAAACCGAGCTCTTTGACCGTAATCAAAGGTCAAGGCATGAAGCACCTCGAAGCCTTGAGACGGCGCCAAGGCCAGCACCATAGTCGAATCAAGCCCTCCGGATAATAAGATAACTGCCTTGTGCTGCATTACGGGATATACGATTCAATTTCATCACGGACAAACTGAGGCAGGTTTTCTAGCTCACGAAGCTGAAGCATCACGGCTTCTCCCCCCAGAGCGAAAATAGCTGCAACCGCTGCCAGTGCGACATCATCTTCAGGGTCGAATAATACTTCCTTCAACGGCGCCAAGCAGTCTCGATCCGCTGTTTCTCCCAAGGCCTCTACGGCCGCCAAACGAACGGAAGCGGTTGCATCAGACAGTGCGGCAATAAGGGTGTCTGTCCCCTTACGGCTTTGTCCAGAACGCCCCATAATCCGTCCAATCGACTGGATCACTTGCTCTTTCAGAAAATCAAATTTGTCCTGTATTCCTTGCTTTGTCTTTAGCAGATCGATTAAAGGCTCTAACGTCTTTTGATCCCCCACCATGCCAAGAGCCTTAGCAGCTGACTCTTTGAGATACACGGATTTTTCGTCTTCATCTACCAAAATATCCATTAACGGAGAGACTACACCAGGGTCCCCAATTTTACCCAAGCTTTCGGCGGCAGCCAGACGAACTCTATAATTAACGGTAGGATTATTGAGCAAGCCCATTAAGGGCACCAACGCCCGCTCATCACGGATACGACCCAACGTCTGTATCGCTGTACAGCGAATCCGAAGCGCCTCATCACTTTGAGAAAACTCAGTCGGAACACCGTCATTTTCAAAAAGAGCTACCTGTTGTCCCAAAGCGACATCTATTAAGGCCATCACGCCACTCACAGCCTTAAGCCGACTAAGTCCTATCATAGCCTGATTGACCACTCGGGGCCGTGTATCTGTGTTGAGACGTTTTAGCAACGCCAAAATCACCCCAGGAATTTGTAGATCATCGGACTCTGCTGCCTTTACCGCCCAATCTGTTGCTGTTGACATAGCACGAAGTAGTGTTCCCTCAGGTTCTGAGAGGCTAGCGGAGTGGATTTGGGCAATCAACTCTTCTGGTAATGGGTTACTGGGATCAGGCATTCATCGATCTTCTTGTTGGGAAATGTATGTTTTATTGTGATACGTGCTCTGGGGGGCCAAGACGGGCGTTGAGATTCTAACAAAAACACACGGGCAACACACGGGCCGTGCCATCATGAGTGCCCTCTTGGCGTGCCCTCTTGTTTGATTCACTCCGCGTTTAGCACTGGTCCCATTTCAGCACTCACCATTCAAATAATATAAACAATCATAACTTTGTAACAAATTGTATCTTCCTGGTTTTGCCCCCCTTGCTTTCGTTTTGCACGCTTGACCCCATACAAGAATATTTCTTCTGTTTATATCTTTAAGGGTCACTTGATATAATCAAGGCAACTTTTGGATAGAGTTTAGGTGCTACCCCAAACCAGACGATTGTTTGAACTATTTCAGCAACGCATGGCACCCGAAAGACGTTAGAGTGACACAGGAGTTTGAGTGATCATGAACGATCCGTTTGAGGCTGACAATTTAGTCGTCGGGACGTTTAAGCGCTGGAGTGCTTCAGCGGTTGAATGTTATGTACGAAAGGCTAACTGCGACGGTTGTTACTATAAGCAGTTTTTTTCTGATAGGCCCTACGACTGCAAAATGAATTTGGCGGTTGAGCAGCTATTGGAATCCCTGGGCGAACCCAGTCCGAACATGGTTTCAAAACTTTCATAACTAGATCCTGACAATTGAATGCGCTATGCTGTGCGGGCTATGTTCCCAAAGAGACAGGAGTACGACCCATGCCGCAACTACCCGTTATGCCTTTCGTTGTTTTGATTCTCTTGCTACTGCCCGTTAAACTCCCCTCTAAGTCACTCTTAAAGCTTGCCTTCTTTCTGTGGGCAACAGGTGGAATCGTCTTGTGTGCCTTTGGCCTTACCCGTCTCTCGGACGATCCAACGTTTGTGTTGCAATCCACCAACGGACTGCTGACTCTGGGGCTGGTTGCCGTGATT
>CAZZIY010000216.1:0-3869 GCA_964654525.1 uncultured Vampirovibrionales bacterium
CTCCCCCTGTGTCATGCGGCATAGCAATAGCCGCAAATGGAAAGCGTTTGCACTCTTCTGGTTTTAGTAAGGTCCCTTCATGCTCGTGAATCAGACAGCGTTTTTCTTCGCTGAGAAAAACACAGGTTTGATCGGCCTTGAGAGGGAGTCGGCTCATCGTGGGGGTGACAGGCTCAATCGCTCGTTCCTATTGGGCAAGTAAGTCTTGTACCCATGGTCTACTTAGCAATGTATCGGCCTTTTCTTTCTCAATCGGCAGATGAAAACTGCTGCAGCACTCACCACAAGCACTGCACTCAAAGTGAATAGATGAAGCTGGTGTGTTATCCATAGACCGTTATTGTAGACTGGAAAAATACGCAAAACACCTGAATCAATAGGATCGTAAATTCGATGTGGCCTGTCTTTTTTCAAATTGGCGGAGTGTCTCTTTATAGCTTCGGGTTGATGGTATCCTTGGCCTTTCTGTGCGGTGGTCAAGTTTTTATCCGTCGCCTAAAGGCGGACAAAATCAGTGAAAATGAGGCACTATGGCTGTTGGTGCTTATTTTACTGGGCGGAGTCATTGGTGCTCGGCTCTGTTATGCTCTGTTTTTTCCCGCCATGTTTTGGAAAGACCCTTGGGGTGTTTTGTTGGGTTCTGGCGGACTGGTTTGGTACGGAGGCGTGGTTGGGAGTCTGATGGTTTTGGCCTCTGCTGCTGCATATAAACACTGGCCGTGGCGAATGCTTTTAGATTCATTAGCACTCGGTGCGGTTTTAGGGCAATCTATAGGCAGATTGGGCTGCTTTTTGTCTGGTTGTTGCTACGGGGCTCCGACCACGTTGCCTTGGGCTGTTGTGTACCCATTGGGGCACCAGACACACCCGGATTTAGTTCATGTGCAGCACGTGCATCCATCCCCTCTCTATGAAAGTATCGGGATGCTGGGGTTGTTTCTAACAGTCAATACGCTGTTTGGAAAGCCTGATAAAGTTTCAACCCCCGGGCAAATTGCTGGTTGGTGCTTTGTTGGCTACGGGCTCGTTCGCTTTTGCGTGGAAGCCACTCGCGGAGACAGACTGCTTTGGATTCCTGGCATTGATATCAGTGCATCTCAGTGGATAAGCATGGCAATGATCCTTTCTGGGGTGGCCTTATGCTGCAAAATTGGTATGAAAAGCAGAGCTTAAAGTGGACTCAGCAAAACAGTAACACTGGCGGCAATGGCCTCACCAAGGCCGATGGGGCCAAGTCCTTCCATTGTTTTGGCCTTACAGGATACGGCATCAAGCGGAAGATTCAGGACGCTGGCCAGTTTTTCTCGAATGGCCAGTTTGTAAGGCCCGAGTTTGGGTGTTTCCAAAAATATCGTGGTATCGATATTTACCAAGCAATAGCCCGACGGCTTGAGGACGGTGTCTAACACTTGCCGCAACAATAAAAGGCTGTCGGCATTTTTCCATTGAGAATCACTGGGGGGAAAGTGATCGCCAATATCCCCTTGTCCGAGTGCGCCCAAAATAGCATCGATTGTGGCATGGATCAGGACATCCCCGTCAGAGTGAGCTTCAGAGCCGCGTGGGCTGCTCTCAATCCGAATACCACCCAGCAATAGAGGTTTTTCTGGGACAAGACGGTGGAGATCGTATCCCTGGCCAATACGGCCTTGAGAAATGCCCTGAGTTTTACTGGAATCAGTCATCGTTTTAGGCCAGTTGGCTGTGCTCTCTTAGCGGAAAATCGCCCAACACGCACTGCTCAATAGCCCGGGCAGCACCGTCTTCGTGGATTGTCTCTGTGATTAAGTTGGCCACTTTTTTCACGTGCTCCGGGGCATTGCCCATGGCCACACCAATGCCGGCGTGCTGAATCATTGAGATATCATTTTCCTGATCCCCAATGGCCATAATTTCATCCGGGTGAATCCCCCATTGTTCCGCCAGGTGAGAGATGGCATTCCACTTTGAGGCGGCTGCGTCAATCACCTCACAAAAATTGGTGCGAGAGCGGCAGTAGCTGAGCTTTTCTGGAAAATGCTGGTTGAGCAAGTGGAGCATCTCGTCAATACGGTGATCGTCAATCGCCATAATTTTGGTCGGGGCTTCTGTAATGGCATCAAGCAAAGAGTCTGAAAAAACAGGGGTGACACCCGCCATACGCGCGTAGTATGTTGAGTGAGGGTTGTGATGGTTGGTAAAAAGCGTGTCGTTGATGTACACATTGGCGTGGAACTGGTTATTTTGAAGGACTTCAAGCACTTGTTTGGCCAGGGGAACCGCAATGGGTTTATGGTAGAGGATGTTCTGGAGGCCCTGAAATTCTCGGATCATAGCCCCTTGATAAGTGATTAACGGTTCTACCACACCTACTTGTCTGGCAAAAGGCAGTGCAGAGGCGTACATCCGACCTGTGGCAATTACTACGCGCACAGCGGTATTTTGGATCAGGTGGCCCAGCAATTTGAGTGTCTTTGAGGAGATTTCCAGTTTGTCATTGACGATGGTGCCGTCAAGATCCAGTGCAACCAGTTTAATCATGCGATATGGGTGACTTCCCGCTGAAAGAGCATAGCCAATGAATGACCATCATAAACGACCAGGCTCGATTCGACCAGTCCGGATTCGATATTAAGGTTTTTTTCTCTAGGCAGTCCGTTTCAAGTCGAGTAAAATGCGTGCATTACTGCAGTATCATTTAGAGGTCTAGCTTCAAGGGTATTAAGTCTATGTCTTGTTTTTCGATGTCGTGTTCGTTGCCGTTTCAACAGTTGTCCAGTCCTACGGCAGACGCCCACAGCTTGAAGAATTTCTCGCAGGAAAAACTACAACCCGAATGGCAGGATTGGAAATGGCAGTTTAGAAACCGCATTACCCGGATTGAGACTCTGAAAGAATACATCCACGTCACGCCAGAAGAGGAAAAGGCGTTTCAGGCAGCCGGAAAAAACCTACCCTTTGCGGTGACACCTTACTATTTGGATTTGATGTTGAATGACAATCCAAGTGATCCCATTCGCAAAACGGTGATTCCTCGCTTGAGTGAGTTTTATACCGATCCCTCGGAAATGATCGATCCCTGCGGGGAAGACGGTCGAATGGTAGCTCCGGGGTTGGTTCACCGGTATCCGGATAGGGTTTTGTTTCTGGTCAACGAGACATGCTCAGTCTACTGCCGCTACTGTACTCGCAGTCGTTTGGTGGGCAGCGGTGAGCATGAGGTGGATTTTGAAGCGGCCTACGCTTATTTGGAAGCCCACACGGAGATCCGAGATGTGCTGATTTCCGGCGGAGATCCCCTGGTGATGTCTGATGATAAATTAGAGCGGATTATTGCCCGTTTAAGGGCCATTCCTCATATTGAGATTGTGCGCCTGGGCTCTAAAATCCCAGTCGTCCTGCCGCAACGTATCACAGATGAATTTGTGGCGATGCTCAAGCGCTATCATCCTTTTTATATGAGTATCCACTTTCTGCATCCCGCAGAAATCACACCAGAAGTGACTGAGGCCTGTAACAAGCTGGCTGATGCTGGGGTCCCTACGTTTAGTCAAACGGTTCTGTTAAAAGGGGTGAATGACGATCCCGACGTGATGAAGACCCTGATGCAGCAGCTGCTCAAGCTGCGTGTTCGTCCCTACTATATCTACCAGTGCGATCCCGTTCAGGGAACGTCTCATTTCCGCACCAGTGTGCAAACAGGCCTAGACATTATGGAACACCTGCGCGGGCATATGACCGGCTACGGCGTGCCGACCTATGTGATTGACGCCCCGGGCGGCGGCGGGAAAGTGCCTATTTCTCCCGTCTACCTTCAATCTTACGAAAACGGTGAAGCGGTGATTCGCAACTACCGTAATGAGATTTACCATTATCAAGACCCAGGGTAA
>CAZZIY010000217.1:0-3845 GCA_964654525.1 uncultured Vampirovibrionales bacterium
GGTTTGAACCAGGTCGTCTAACAGCAGCATACGCCCGTAAGCGATAGTATCCACCACCGTCACTTTTTGAAAGACAGATTGCCCTTCAAAAAGGGTTTCTGTCACTTTGTAGCCGCTACGGATACTGCCGTCTGGGGCTTCTTCATACTGATAGTGCTGATTGTTGCTCATTGCAGTATCGGGACTTTCCAATGAGGTGCCGTTTCACATTGGCCGGATAAGTACTCACTTCTTGGAAATCCAACACCGCGAGTGGCCATATGCCGGTCATACTCTTTCACTTCAAAGGCCTGCGTAATAAACTCAACCGCCGCTTCCACATTAAACTGCTTGCAGCTGAACAAATCGAAAAAGAAGTAATCTTTCTCGGTAAAGGAGTGAAAGGTTAGATGTGATTCGGCAATGATCACCACACCGGTGATGCCTTTGTCTTCTGGCACAAGCCCACTGTAGGGGAACACGTAGGGTTGTGTGATTTTGGTCATTCCAATGGCCTCAGGCAAAGAGTTGAGGACATCAAAGACGAACTGGAGATTGCTAATCTTTTCGGGGTTACATCCCCGGCAATCCAACATGAGGTGTGGACCAAATTCCTGTGATTGCGAGGGATTGCTGGTTACAATAGTCGATTCTCTCGGTTTAATTTGGGTTGTCGCAGTCATGTCTCAGCCTCCCCTCCGTCTGCTAGTACAAATTCCTCTTTATGGGTTTTTAGAACAAAAGGCCCTTTCACCATCTGGTGCGTGTCTTGGTTCATTAGCCCGCGGTTTAATTCTGAATAGAAAGTGGTGCCAGCCGATAACGCCTTTTTGAGATACTCGTAAGCCACTTCGGGATTACAGGTATCCCCGCAGGTGAATAAATCAACGGCGGCATAGCCAAACTCTGGCCATGTGTGAATGGCTAGATGAGATTCTGCAATGATCACAACGCCACTGACCCCGTACGGACTGAACAGGTGAAAGTTTTGCTGCACAATGGTAGCCCCGCAGGTACGGGCCGCATTGCACATTTCATCTTCAATCAACTTGGGATTGTTAAGGATATTGGAATCGCAGTCATAAAACTCGGCCAACAGATGCCGACCCAGGTTAAAGACTTTGTGTTCAGAATTTTTAGGCAACGGCTGGAAACCCTCTGGTTATCTTGCTAGTAACTTGTGATTTGTTGGGAGAGCGTTAACACGAGATGGTGTTTGGGAAAGGTTGGGGATGACAGACAAAAGTGTGACAAAAAATAAATTGAAATTGCATTTTACAGAATAAGCCAGGCTTTGCAAGTATTGATTTTGTCGACGCAAGAGTTGTGGAGTCTGCATTGGTTATGTGCTGACTAAAGAGACGATATTATCAAAACGAGCTTAATGGCTAAACGCAAGCGGATCTATTTTATTGCTAGTTGGATTAGGTGTCTGTTTTATCAAAAAAAAACGAATTTAAATTGTACCAGATTTTAGAGGGGCGCATATGTATTTTTGGGAGTCCTCTTTTACGCAAGGGGTTGGATATGGTAAAACTCCATTCGGCCTGCAAGGCTCGATTATTAGTAAGGGGATGTTTTTTGACACAAACTCAGCACAACCATGCGTGGCACCCGTCGGCCTGGAATCTCCCCGTGGGGTCTCATATCCGAGCAGTGAGAGGACGAATCGCTCATCCTGTGGATGATCAAAATCCACAGGACTGGCAGTACTTGCAGGACGGGCTTTTGGTGGTTGATTCACACGGAAAGATCGTCTACTTAAATGACTTTGAAACCGCTGAAACTCAGTATAAAAGCCTAGACACTCTCCAGTTGGCACCAGGGATGACCTTACTTCCTGGTTTGATAGATCTGCACACCCATCTGCCACAATATTCTGTGACAGGGGCACAAGAGGCTTCCTTACTGGAGTGGCTGGAGAAACATATTTTCCCAGTTGAGACGAGCTTTGAGGATCCTGCGGTGGTGGGTGCCCAGACCGCAATTTTTTTGAATGCCCTAGTGGCTGCTGGAACAACTACTGCGGGCGTGTTTTTGACCGTTCACTCCGCCTTGGTTGATGCCGTGTTTCAAGCCGCTTCTTCTGTCGGTCCACGGATAATTACAGGACTAAACTTGATGGATTGTAACGGGCCTAGGGCTTTGATTAGAAGCGCAAAATCCCTTCTGGCAGATACGGAAGCGCTATGTCGTCAGTGGCACGGACAAAACGATGGAAAGCTGCTTTATGCATGGATGCCCCGTTTTGCACTGTCATGCTCTCCAGAACTGCTGGCTGGAGTGGGCATTCTGCGAGAAAAATATTCGGACGTGTATCTTCACACACACCTCTCAGAACAGCTGAGTGAGATTCGGGCAGTGAGCCAGACATTTCCCGACTGCCCGCATTATGCCGGTGTATACGCACGCTTTGGTTTACTAGGGCCTAAGTCCTTGTTTGCCCATAGCATTCATCTCTCACAGGCAGAGTGGGAGGCTGTTCAAGACAGTGGCTCTAGTGTGATTCACTGTCCAAGTGCCAATTTCTTTTTGAAAAGCGGACGCTTCCCTTGGGAAAAGCTAAACACAGATTTTAAACATATCCCGATGGGCTTGGGGTCTGATGTGGGGGCGGGACCCAGTGTGTGCATGTTTCATGTGATGCGGGATGCCCAATACATGCAACCTGATAATCTGATTTCGGTTCGTCAGTTGTTTCATTCCGCCACCTTGCGCGCTGCCCACGCCCTGCAATTGGAGGGGAAGATTGGAAATTTCCAGCCAGGAAAAGCTTTTGATGCTATTGTGGTACACACCAGTCCGTCAAAAACACAATTGGATGAAATTTTGGCAGAACTAATTTATACAGGCGATGACCGTAATGTGCTGATGAACGTGGTGCAAGGCGAGGTGGCCTATTGCCGTGCTTCATTAAGTAACTAAATTAAGTAACTAATCTTGTCAATCATCCGACGATCAGGCTATCTTAATGCTACAATCACCACAGATGGTTCTTTTTCATTGGATTCGTAAGAATAAGTGAGTGTTATTAAGCGATGAACCCCGACAAGCAAAATAAAATAAGCCCCGATAATATAAGCTCTCTGCCAGACGCTCAAAAAACAGACACGCAGCAAACGGGCGTGATCAATACCTTGCAAAAGTTGATCACCGGGGTGGCCTTGTTGGGTACAAGCGTGCTAGACCCTCAAAAATTATTTTCAGAACCCGTTAAGCCTGCTCACAAACCAAATCAAAAACTCAGTGCCTATTGGCAGGCCCCGGCTTCATCAGAAAATCCAGAGCCAGAATCTCTTATGTCCCCCCCGTTTCAAACAACAGCAGAAACGCAAGAAGTTGATAATACCCCAGAGACTGCCATTCCAGATATTGCCATTCCAGATATTGCCATTGTTGATGAAGTCTTGTACGCTCGTAGAGCTTATCAGCTGGAGTGGGCTCGTTCAGCCGGCCTTAGTGACACAGAAGATACAGAGCTATTGCCAGAGGATTTTCAGGCGGTTCTTGCCTCTCGCGTAGAAGAGCATACAGAATCCCTCACACAGGCTAGTGCTGAAACGATTGAGAAAATCTCTCAAGACGAAGAACACCCGGCGCAAGAGACTTTGGATATGTTATTTATCGACAAAATTCGCTCTTAGCCACAAACATCATTCAGCGTAGTCTGCTGCAAAGCGGAGTCCGGCGAAACGCCAGTGGTCTTGGAGTCTGTGATGAAATTCAAGAAAACCCTCTGGTGAAAAAGAGAGAGACTCGTTCGCAGCGGGGTTAAAAATGCTTTGTACCGGGATGATGCCGTGAACTGCATTGGTTAAGAAAGCTCCCAAGAAGCCTTGAGGATTGTGTGAGAGCGTCTCCCAGGT
>CAZZIY010000218.1:0-3811 GCA_964654525.1 uncultured Vampirovibrionales bacterium
CCTGGGTCGTAAAGCATAGGGATACGCCCGGGAAAAAATAAACCCTGGGTCGTAAAGCCCAGGGATACGCCCCAAAAAAATAAACCCTGGGCGTGAGCCCAGGGATACGATGGAAGAGCATTTGCTGAGTAGTTGAGGAAGACAGCCTATGGTAATAATTAATATATACTGTCTGATATATAACAGTCCTCCACCACTTAAAGGATTTCTCGGATGGATTTCTGTTTTTTACTCGCAAATACGCTTTAAGTCTGAGAGGAATCAGCGGGGTTAAAACCGGTCAATTTTCACCGCTTCTTCAAAGGAAATAGGCCCACTCCGTGGATTAGCAGGCTTTTGGGCTTTTCCAATCGGCAACAGCATCACAATCATATGATCGCTGGGCAGGTTAATCAGTTCGGCCACCTTCACCGGGTCAAAACCCACCATCGGGCAACTATCGTAGCCCATCGCTCTGGCAGCCAGCATCAAAGTTTGAGAGGCAATCCCTCCAGAACGCAACGCTTCATCACGCTGTAATTGGGTGTTCCCGTCATAAAATTTCCCAATCATTGGCACAATATAATTTTTCACTTCCTCTGGTGCATTTTTCCAGTAACGATTGGTATCCCGCCCGTAGGCTTGATAATCCCCACAAACCACCACCAGAAGAGAAGCGTCAGTCACCTGTGACTGTCCCCAAGAAGCAGCCTTAATTTGTTCGCGGAGAGTTTTATCTTTCACATTCACAAAGCGCCAATTTTGCATATTAAATGAAGTCGGCGACAACATGGCCAGCTCAAACAATTTGCGCTCATCTTCAGCGGGCATCACAAAATCTGGGTCAAAATGTTTGACTGATCGACGGGTCTCAATCGCCTGAAACGTATCTAAAACAGCTGTCTCCGTAGGCATGGGGGCATTCTCTCCTAATTTTCTATCTTCAACTTTGCATCTTCAACTAAGTATCACTGACAATATAACATTAATAGTTACTTTAGATAACTAGGTACTTTAAAGTAACTTGTTATAACTAAAGTAAATTATACTGAGTGTCGTCCTATTCAAACATCTCGCTGATAGAGCGGTCATCGTGGATGCGGCCAATCGCTTCGCCCAATAGACTGGCAACTGAAAGCTGCACTATTTTGCTGACGCCTTGCGCTTCGGGGCGCAGGGGAATTGTATTGGTCACTATCACTTCTTTTAAGGGTGAGTTTTTAAGGTTTTCAACCGCTTTACCCGAAAAAACAGGATGCGCCGCCATGGCATAGACACTACTGGCCCCTTCATCAATCAGCATTTGTGCACTGGCAGCAATGGTGCCTGCTGTATCGATCATATCATCGACAATAATGGCGGTTTTTCCTTTAACATCCCCAATGACGTGGTACACCTTGGCCTCGTTATGGGCACTTCGGCGTTTATCCACAATGGCTATCGGGCAATTAAGTTTTTTAGCATACACCCGAGCCCGCTCTACCCCGCCCGCATCGGGACTGACGACGACAATATCAGCCAAATCTTTGCTGGCAATATACTGATGAAGCACCGGAGTGGAATAAAGGTGGTCCGTCAAGGTATTAAAAAAGCCTTGTAATTGGCCTGTGTGCAGATCGACTGCCAGTACGCGATTAGCGCCTGCTGTGGTAATCAGATCGGCTACCAATTTGGCCGAGATGGCTTCGCGACCAACTGTTTTACGGTCTTGTCGGGCGTAGCCAAAGTAAGGGATGACGGCTGTAATGCTATTGGCGCTGGCCCGCTTCAGAGCATCAATAATCAGTAAAAGTTCAAGAAGATTTTCATTCACCGGATTACAGGTGGGCTGAATAACAAAGACATCGTGCCCGCGAACATTTTCTTGGACCTGAACGTAGGTCTCACCGTCACTGAAGTTTTTGATCTGTATCTGGCTCAGACCGGTTCCAAGATATTCGGCGATTTCTGCGGCCAAAACAGGGTTGGCTCTACCCGAGAAGATCTTCACTTTAGTCGTATCCGTGTTGTGACGACACTCTTCCAACTGGGGCAACCTCATTTCTATGGCCACCATTTAATCTCCTTAATCAATTTAGTATTTTTCTCAGTAGTTCTCTAAAAAACAAAGGCCAATCACAATTGCCCATAATTGGGTTGTTTAACGCTTGGTTATCGGACGCTTGGTTATCGAGGACTTGTGTGAATCAGCCCTGGCCTTCCGGTGGGTCTTACCCGAGGGTAGCAAAAAGAAAGCATGCAAGAAACGCCGCACCGTGTAATATGAAGTCGTTGTTACAACAGGCCTTCAATCAAAGACTGTCCCTGAGGTGTCAGTGTGTATTCAGTCACGTCAGCAGTCCCTGTCAGATCGGGCACCATGGCGACGTAGGATTTTCCGAGCGATTCTTCTAAAGCACTGTGATTGAGTGCGGGATAGCCTGACTTACTGAGTAAACTGTTAATGCGTTTGAGAGAAAACTTCTCTTCTGCTTCATAACAAGTGAGATAGTAGGCAGACAATACCAAAAAAGTCTCGGGCGATTCGGGGTTCAGCCGGTCGCAGAGATCATTTAAGGACCCAATAAGTTCCAGATCATTGCGTTTTTGTTCAGTCGAGGATTCCGTGATAATTGATTCCACCATTTTGGACGGGGCGGATGTCTCTTCTGGTTCAAAGGCTCTTTGTGAATATTGGGATTTAAAATCGTCCTCATTTTCCATTTTTTGAGCCGCTTTGAGGTCATCCATCGTAAGCGGTAGAGGCTCTGGTAGCTTGATTGAGGCCTTACTCATTAAATCAGGAGGGTTTGTTGGCGTTGGTGGAACTGGATTAGAAACTGTTGGAGTGACGCCAGCTGGAGGGGTTGCTGCTTCTAATTCTTGCCGGAACAAAGCCGCCAGTTCTGCATCGGTCTCTTGCTGGGTTCCCTTATCTGGTTCAGCCGGGCTATTATCCGTATCTGCTGCTGTATCTTCATCTGCATCCAGATCTTGCAGCAAGGAATCCATCACCTTCTCGAAGTCATCATCTTTTATATTAGGCTCTGATACTTCAGGTTCAGGAGATGGAACGTCTTCGACGACCGTTTCGCTTATCAATTCGGGTTTTGATTTTGGTTCAGGTTTTGGTTCTGGCTCTGGCACGGGAGGGGGGGATACCATAGGGACATGCTCTGGCTCAGGCTCTGGAATCGATTCTGCCACAGGCGTTGCAACAGGAGCAGGAGCGGGAGCAGGTTCATGGGCAGGAATTTTCACTGGCTGAACAAAGTCATCCACACTATTGGCTGCCGGGCGAATAAAGGAAGCAGGCTCTGCGGGTGCTTTGGGTAAGGTCACCGGCACATAGGAATCATCCAAGAGCACACGGAACCACTTGTCCATCTGCTTGGTAATAAAATAAACATCGTCCGAAGACAGCTCTATCTCTAAGTCGCCGTTTTGGATGAAGATCGCGTACTGATGTGTTTCTTGCATAAGTCTAAAAAAATGCTTCCGCTTAATGACGGTTGTCAGCAGTGGGCTGAGTAATCAGCATGTTGCGCCAATTGTCCATCTGAGTCTCGATAAACTTGGCATCATCACTCCGCAGCTCTAGCTCAAGATCCCCTTTTTTCAGTTTAAACACATATTCGCTCACTGTATTGTTTCCTCTTTCAACTGGTTCCATTCAACTGGTTCAATGTGTGCAGATCAAATTGTCCTGGTCTGCCCATTATAAATCAAGCAAAGCAGACTAACATATTCAACGGGCATATCGAACGGACAATCCCCATAGCACTGGTGCCCGATGTAATTGCCCGGTGTAAATTGCCCTGTGTAAATTGAGTGTTACACTGCAGCATTTTCT
>CAZZIY010000219.1:0-3790 GCA_964654525.1 uncultured Vampirovibrionales bacterium
CCGCCAGACCCGCTAACGTGTTTGGTACGGGCGGCTTTCCCAAAGGCGCCCTACTCGGTTACAAAAACGGTAGACGGGTGCTAAAAGTGGATTTTCCAGATGAGTTTTTATACGGGGTCGGCCCCAATGCCCTGGTGATGGATTCTAAACGTCAACGGATGTTTATCGGCAGCAGCAACGATTCATCTCAAAAAAGTCATTTTCTTATCTGGAATCCAGCCACAGGTCTGTCTGAACTCAATAGCGATCAAGGTCCCTTTATGAGCCCAGGTTCCATTCTTTTAGACGACTCGACAGGTGCGGTTTATTTTGGTGATACCATCGCCTTCGATCAGAATAATGGTTCTCCATACAGCCCGTATAAGTCTCCCGCCTACTACACCTGGAAACCAGGGGATACCAAAGCCACCCAGTTATTTGACCCGGGCGATAATAATTGCATCCCCGGATTCAATAACTCGGCCGCTTTTAACTCAAAATATCAAATCTTAGCTGTAGCGGGTCCACAGACCTGTGGGTTGTATGTTTACAACCCGTCAAAAGGGTTTTATTTAAGCAATGCTTATAACAACAGTGGTGCGAAACTATTTTTAGGCGATAACGGCAATGTAGTAATCTCTCCGAGCACCGGCGATGTAATTTTTTCAAATCGTATGTTTACAAACGACGGCTATACTCTAGGCTATGTCTTCCTGCTCTACCGTTCCAGTCCAAATGATCCTTTGAAAGCCCCGTACAGTGATTATAATAAACTTCCACAAGGGTTCAGCTACAACCAAAGCTCGGAAACACTCACCTGGGACCCCTTTTCTAACAAGTTGGTCTTTGTTGACAATATCGATAAAAACTTGGGTTATGCGGGCACCTATATCTGGGGTTCACCTGCCTGCGATAGGAACTTCTAGCTTTTATGTTTTTTGGCTCAATTCTAAGTCAAAGACATCGCGCCCCTTCGGGCACCGCGATGATTCTGGTGCTTTCTCTCATTACGCTGATCACTATTGAACTGACCACCATGAGCCTGGTGCTGACCAAGGGCATTGGGGATGAAGCATTATTGATGAACCAAAACGTGGTAGCCCGGCAAATCACTGAAACCGCCAGTACACAGATGGACGCCCAAATCGTATACACGATTAACTATCTGGGCTACTCCTCGGATGACCTAAAAAATACGGCCACAATTAACACCCTCAGTGGCTATCTAAAACAAAACGGTGGCTATGATATCCGAAACAGAACAATTACAATGAACGATCCTGAAACGGGTCTGCCACTCACGATGAAAAACGTTACCTATTCCGCTTGGGTCTCAACCGCACGCCCTCCATATTATTTGGTTAATATAATATCCAATGTAGGTTCTGTTCAGCTCAGCAGTAAACGCTGGATATTATCTCAACCTTGCACAAATAACTATGGTAATGTTCTCGGCAAAGGGTATTTTTCATCCAAAGATCCAGATTATAACGCCCGTGCCTATTATCCCTGGACTACAGTTAACTATGTAGACACGTCTGTCGCTCCAAGTTATAGCGTATATGATTCTGTGAATGGCTGGGTGGTTTCAGGCTCCAGAGATGTGTTAGAACTCTGGAGCAGTGCCACTGGGGTTAGTACACTTTATTCTGCTAAAGAAAACTACCCAGGGGGATATGGAGGAATACTCGTGGACGGAGCCCGTCAAAGGGTATTTTTTTTAAATGCAAACTATTACAAAAAAGACTCGGGACTCATGATGTGGACCCCCAGTGGCGGACTCAGTACATTGATTGCCAATGGAACACTCACTTATGGAGGAGCGAATACTCCTCAAAGTATGGCTTTGGACGCAAAATCAGGACGGGTTTATATAGGCGCCGGTGTAAAAGGTGCTGAAGCGGCCCCACTTGAGCCAACAGATGGCTTTTACGCATGGGACGATGTCAATGGTACTCAAACCATCATTGCACCCCATGGTTCAAACGACGGGGAAGGAACTCGAAGTACCATCGTTGATCCCACTGGCAGAGTCTATTTTGGATCTCATACCACTAAAGGGAGCTTCTATACCTGGCACCCATCTACTGGGCTTTCTACACTGCTGAGCAATGAGTATTACCCAGGGGTAGGCAGCTTAACCGTCGATTCCACATCGGGGATTGTTTATGTTGCCATTTATCCCTCAACTGGCAGTGGTGCCTTTGCCAACGGAGCCTTGCTAGGGTACAAGAACGGTCGCAGAATCATACGCGTTGATTTTCCTAACAAGCAAGCCATTGGTATTGAATCTATTGCTGTTGACCCCAAGAGGCAGCGGGTATTTATGGGAACAGCAGACGCCTCTCAAAAAGGCTACTTTTATATCTGGAATCCAGCCACGGGACTGAGTCAGCTTGATAACGATCAAGGGAAACAATTTACAAATGCTGGATCTTTTTTGGTGGATAATACCACCGGACGGGTTTACTTTGGCAACACCTTTGGTTCTGAGACATTTTTAAATCAAGACATGTATAACAGCGGACTCGTCGGATCGATCAATGGGGCCGATTATTTCTCTTGGACTCCAGGGGACAGCACAGCGAAAAGACTGTTTACATCAGACAGCAATTGCTACGGCCTAGGGTCCAACAATGCCGCCAAATTAGACACTCAAAGACAAATACTGGCTGTTGGCGGCCCCCCTGACTGCAATTTTATTATTTACTCTCCTTCTCGGGGTGTTCTGTATCAAAAAGCTCTCGGCAGTGGCTACAGTTCTCCAGCTTTTGGTGATAACGGGAATATCGCCATTGATCCTGCGACAGGTAGCGTGTATCTATCTTCCTCCAGCAGCGATCAAGGAGGCGAGTATCCAAATGAATCCCTTTTTAGGTTTAATCCTCCAAACTACAATGCTCTCGACTATGTTTATACTGAAGGGGTTAATTTTTATCATCGAAACTATGGGAGTGCGACCCTTTTTTGGGACAGTCTTTCAGGTAATTTAGTTATCCCGAACACTTATTTAGATTCATCCTATTATGGTGGTACAACTCAATCTGGTGTTGTCACTTACTTATCGTACAGTAGTACTTGTGATCGTAATTTTTAGAGATTTGACCTAGTGCCCAATCTCTAAAATGCTAATCTCAGGGCCTGGTCGATTGTAAGCTTGAAATTGAGAAAACGGAAAATACACCGCATCCATCGAATCATAATCGCTTATTAATTTTGCTTGTTCAGTTGTGATACCCAAATGAAAGGGCGACCAATGGGCAACCACTTTAGCGCCCTCAGCCAGTAACTTTTCTTTTTCCCAATTTGCATTTTGAAAAAATTCACTCGGACCAGACTCATACAGAGTGACATAACGAATATGGTGTTGCTTTAGCAAACGGGTGTCTGCAACAGTTGTTGCAACAGCATAGGGATTCATCACGGTTTGAATCTGTGCCGGGTGTTTATCATCAAAAGGTTCAGGAGGTGTCCCTACCCATAATTGCCCGTAGCTTGGCGGCAGATGGATATATCCCACACGAATACCCGTTGATACCGCTTCTCCAGGAGTAATATGAGCTAGTAACCATTCTCTGGCATCGTTCCTGGTATCTTTTTGACTGAGCAGGTGATCGAACTCTAGAGATGTTTTCAATGGCTGAAACACAGAACAACCTACAAGAATAGCCATTAAATACGCACTATAACGTTCATGGTTATTTTCTTGAGTAGTGCATTTTGGAGCAACCCACCCTGAAATATAGCTCATTCCTGCAATAGCCAGTATACAGAGACCAGGCACAACAGGCATCATATAGCGGGTGAATAC
>CAZZIY010000220.1:0-3789 GCA_964654525.1 uncultured Vampirovibrionales bacterium
CAAAAGAAGCGTTAAAATCATCAAAACCGGGTGAATGTCCAAAGATTTCCGGAGAAGGCGCGGCAAGAGCAACTGCTCCTTGAGAATGAAAAGCCCTGCCGTGATCACCACAATGGAGATGAGCTGCCAAGGTTGATCGCTGACCAACACCAACAAGCATACGGGTAGCATCCCCACCCACGGACCCAACACAGGGACCATACAGCATAAGCCCATAAAAAAACCAAGAAACCCCGCGTAAGGCAAATGAAATAGGGCATAGACGGCATACATGATAGAACCTGAAAACAATGAGAGTAACAGCTGTGTCTTCAGCACCAAGTAGCACGTATGATGTAGGTGGAAAACTTTAGCATGGAATCGGTGCTGGTAACGCTTTGGCAAGGCATCTATCATTTTTTGCAGCAGCGGGCCCGCGTCCAGAAGAAAATAAAACAACAGCATAAACCCGGTCAGCATATACACCAGACCACTGATTGATGCCGTGAGGACTCCTGTAATAGAGAATGCCGAAGTGACCAAACGCTGGAAAACCCCTAAAATCTGACTTATTGCGTTTTGATCCCAGCGAGTTTCTCTAGATGATTGGCTAGTTGATTGGTTCGTAGACAGCTGATCTGCCTGTACAGATTCAATTTCTTCCAAAGCCGTTTTCCAAGAATACACCCCTTTGGACTCCTGTATCACCTGATTTAATTTGAGATCGGCCATCTGAAAATACTCAGGAATCCGTTGATTTAGCGCGTGGAACTGTTTGGTCAACACAGGAAAAGATAATACCGACACCAGAAACAGAGATATTCCAGCAAAAAGCAGCACACTCCAAACCGCCAGCATTTTGGTTGATACCCATTTCCATTGAATCAGAAAAGTGTCACCCATCACCCGTTGAAACCACCTGTCCATGACGCTGACGGGGCCACTAAACAGATAAGTCAAAAACACCACAATGCCCAACAGCAGCCAAAAGTCATACAGTCCGTTCAAGCTATAGACCATTGTGGTGCCCGTCGCCACCAGCAAAATTATCCAGCCGCAAAAACCAGCAATGGGGTCAAAGAGTTGCCTGATAGACAAGATGTGAATCCTTTTTTAATCTAACTGGGGCTCTGAGCTTTCTGAGTCTCTAAACTTTCTTTTGCACTGACAGCCAGGTGGCGAAATAGATAATGACCCCCAATTTGCAGACAGCTGGCAAACGGCAGTGCCACCAACACGCCCACAATGCCCGCTGTTTTGGCGCAAACAAATAAGGCAATTACCGCAACAACTGGGTGAAGCCCCATCACATCGCCCACCATTTTAGGAGCCACAATATTATCCTTGACAGTTTGATAACAGTAGGAGCATCCCCACATATAGAGCGTTACCATCGGATCGGGCCCCAATAAACAGACGACAATGGCAGGCGTAATGCCAATATAGGTTCCGATCACCGGAAGAATTTCCGCAATCGCGAAAATCAGGCTCAACAGCAAGGCAAAGGGAACGTGAAAGATATTGAAGACAATAAACATATACGTGCCAGTTACCATCCCAAGCAACACTTGTCCTTTGATGAACGAGTGCATCACCTGATGGAACTCTACGATTAGCTCCCCGACCGTTTTACGAACAAGGCCAGAGGGTAAAGCAGCCAGGGCCATCCGCACCAGTCGAGACCCGTCCATTAAACAGTAAAACGTCAGTAGAAGGCAGGCCAGGGTATAAATCAAACCTTGGACAGTCCGCCCTGCAAATAAAAGCCAATTCTCTAACGTCAAGCCCCCAAGACTGGAGAGCCCTTGCCCCACGTGGCTAAACGTTTTTCTGAACAGCGATTCACGAATCACCTGTTGTTCATGTGGTGTTATCCGCTTACTCACTTTAGGAGTCTCCTCAGGCGTGGCCCTGTCGTCTTGATTCTTATTGGCCAAATCTTCTTGCCCTAGATCTTCTTGAAACCAGCCTCTCACTTTTTGGCTGCCTATAGTATGGGCAGACCAATCAATGAAGTAAGATTCCACTTTACTGACATATTTGGGCATCGCTTTGCCCAGTTCGACTAACTGGCCAGTAACTCCTGGCAGTAACCGCAATGAAACCCACATCGATATTGCAAAGAAAAAGCAATAGACAAACAACACCACCAACAAGCGAGGGTTTACCGGGTGAGATTGCAACAGAACTGAATTCACCCATGGGATTTTTCTGTACTGGCGAGACACCCAAAGCAGGATTTTTTCCAGACCGTCCACCGCCGGCAGCAGCACATAAGTCAGAATCAACGTGACTGAGCACAGGGTGATCAGAGGATACAGTTCTGTGCATGCGTAATAGAATGCCCACAGCCCGGCCAAAATAACCAGCCCCTGTAACACCGTTTTCCTCGGTGTTATCCCAACATCTGTTGTGTCAGCCTCAAACATCGAGCCGTTTCCAACTGCCTTCTGTTTTTTACCCATAACTCGCGCTTGTCACTTCTATTTTATGTCATGATGCCCCACCTCACATCAAAAGCTTGGCACTCCTCTGGTTAATGGATCTATTGAGGCAAATCGATCAAAAACCACCCGGAATCTCTCAAGGTTCGTTAAAATAAAGGTGTGTTTGAAATCAAGCACACACCCAAAATCAATACGGGGAACCCTCACGCTATGATTCTTGAAGAGCTTTTGCAACAAGTTTTTGACCGTAAAGCCAGTGATTTGCATATAACACAGGGCATGCCGCCTATTTTACGGATAGACGGCAAACTGGTGCGGATGGATACCTCTCCACTGACCAAAGAAGACACGCATCGTCTTATTTTCAGCATGCTAACCAACGACCAACGCCGGGTTTTGGAACAGACCTGGGAGCTGGATTGCTCTTACGGGGTTTCTGGTCTGGGCCGTTTTCGGGTCAATGTGTACAAGGACCGGGGAAATTACGCAGTTGCCCTTCGGGCGATTAACTCCACCATCCCTTCCTTTGATGACCTTAATCTGCCGCCGATTGTGAAAGAGATTTCCGAGCGGCCCAAGGGGCTGGTTCTGGTTACCGGACCCACTGGTTCGGGAAAATCCACCACACTGGCCGCGATGATTGATAACATCAACAGCACACGCCCGGAGCACATCCTCACCATTGAGGATCCGATCGAATTCTTGCACACCTCCAAGCGCAGTTTGATCCACCAGCGTGAGTTGGGACAGGATACCCGCAGTTTTGAAAACGCTCTGAGAGCGGCTCTTCGGGAAGATCCTGATGTGATTCTGGTGGGTGAGATGCGGGATTTGGAAACCATCAAACTGGCACTCACTGCCGCAGAAACAGGTCACTTGGTGCTCGGAACACTGCACACATCGAGTGCCATGCAAACCGTTGACAGGATTGTGGACGTGTTTCCCCCAGAACAACAACAGCAAATTCGGGTTCAGCTCTCCAACAGTTTGGTGGCCGTTTTTGCCCAAGGTCTTCTTCCCAGACTAAACGAAGTCAAAGAACGAGTTGGCCGAGTGATGGCCCAAGAAATAATGATTGTGACACCCGCTATTGCCAACCTGGTGCGGGAAGGGAAGACTGCTCAGATTTATTCTTCCATCCAAACGGGTACACAGTACGGCATGGTGACGATGGAAGCCGCTCTCAAAGACTTGTACCAGAGAGGCTTGGTCAATTTTGATGACGCCTTGGCTAAAACCACTCGCCCGGAAGACTTTAAGCGATTGGTTTCCGGCCAAACATCTCTGCGCTAAGTTCTATGTATCTCTTAATTGCCGAATACCTCGAGCATCTGGATGCTGAGCGTGGCTATGCTAACAACAC
>CAZZIY010000221.1:0-3785 GCA_964654525.1 uncultured Vampirovibrionales bacterium
ATACCTCGCCGCTTATTATAGATAGAAAGTCTCACGCTTTCAAGGACATTACCGGGAAGGACGGTCTGAAAATACACTGAATACTGGCTGAAAATTTATACTCTCATTCCTGATTAACAAGCTCCCGCAAATGCCGTTGCCTCGGAACCAGACGGACAGTTCGGTGATTGCCGGGGCAAGGTTTTTTCAGCTTGGCTTGCAGTTCCCCGGGCAGTCCGGGCAAGACCACCGAGAGGTACTGCTGCCACGACGGCCCAGAGAATACTGAAGACGAATCCCCAAGTGAACCCCCAAATGAATCCCCATGATGTTTATAGATTGCCAGCAAGGGCAGCTGAACAACCCCGCACTGTTTGGGAGTTTCGTTGATTAACACGGCATTTTCCAGCTTCTGTGGGAGCTCCCGTCTTAAACGAGCACCATCATAAGCATGGTGCCAAACTGGTGGAGAGCCCGTCGAGAAGTCGCTCAGTGCCAGCATTGCCCAGGGCCGAGTTCTTTGAAAGGAGAGAACCTGAGTCTGAATGTCTTCTAAGCTCATCTTTTCACCCCCAACCACATATCGTTTCAGCGTCCAGTAATTGGGTATTTCTTCGATACAAGAAACGGGATAGGCATCGAGAATTTGCTTTAACGCTACTGCATTATGGACATTGAGCCAGTATGCCAGTTGGTGATCTCTTGACGGGAAGTCTTCTGGGTGATTGACCGGTGAGACCAAAGCCACTTGCTTGAGATACACCATCAGTCGACGGGGACGCCCCCTAAGAGAGACCCAACTGACTCTGCCTTCATCATCTACATACGTGGAAAGTACCTCGTGCCATACATGATGAGAGAACGGACGTGCCGCAAAGACTTCACTCATCACCCGCTCTGCAAAACAATCTGAGGACAGGACCAGCAGTATAAAAACCCAGACAGCACTGAGTCTTTTAGCCATAGATTTATCGTGCATACGCTGCCTCCTGACGCTGACGCAGCGCCTCGTAAACAACAATCCCGACAGAGGTTGAAAGATTCAGGCTACGAGCATCACTCACCATGGGGATCCGTAAGACCTGATCTGCATGTGTGGGGTCTTCAACCAGCCAGGAGGGGAGCCCTTTATCCTCGCTGCCAAACACCAACAAGCTTTTTTGAGGATACACGCAGTCGGTATAATTTTTTTTTGCTTTTGAACTTAAGAAAAACGGAGTCCAAGTTGGAAACGTCTTTAAAACATCCTGAAAGTCTTTTACATGATGGATTTCGATATCTTCAAGATAGTCCATACCCGCTCGTTTTAGATATTTATCACCCAGACGAAACCCTAAACTTCCAACCAAGTAAAGAGAAGACCCTGTACATTGACAGAGACGTGCGATATTACCGGTGTTTTGAGGAATTCTAGGCTCTACCAGAACCACAACCAACTGAGAATCAGAGGCGAGGGTCGTATTCGGTGGCCTGAAGGATGGGTTTGTAGGTTGGGTCATTGAGCAGCTTTTCTGTGCCGAGAACAACACACGACAAGGGATCGGTGGCAATATGAACTGGGACTTCCACTTCCCGTGAGATCAGTTTATCCAAACCCGAGAGCAATGCACCACCACCCGCCAGGATAATCCCGCGGTCTACAATATCAGCGGCCAGCTCAGGGGGAGTTACTTCCAAAGTGCTTTTCACACCTTGCACAATCTGCATCAAGGTATCATTCAAGCATTCACGAATTTCAATACTGGTAATCTTCACCGTATGCGGCAGTCCGTTCAGCAGATTCAGGCCTCGGACTTCCATTTCTTGCTCTTCCTCAAAGGGAACGCCTGAGCCTAGCTTAATCTTGATAGCTTCGGCTGTTCTTTCTCCAATTGAAAGATTATGACGTCGCTTGAGATAGTCCTGAATGTTTTCATTCAGCTCATCTCCAGCAATTCGCAGACTTTTAGCCACCACAATCCCGTTTAAGCTGAGGACAGCGATATCCGTGGTGCCGCCGCCCATATCAATCACCATAGAGCCCGTTGGTTTTTCCACCGGCATTCCAGCTCCCAACGCCGCTGCAACTGTTTCTGGTACAAGATTAACCACCCGAGCTTGGGCCGCGTAAGCGGTATCGCCCACGGCGCGGCGTTCTACCTCTGTCACACCACTGGGCAATCCAATCACAATCCGACCGGGGCGAAGTCCAGCAGAACCTGGCCCACCAGCGACTTTTTCGATAAATTTTTTCAACATTAATTCTGCCCATTCAAATTCGGCAATCACACCGTCTCGCAAGGGACGAGTGGCTTGAATATGGCTGGGGGTTCTACCAATCATGTCACGAGCCGCCATTCCCACCTCGATCAATTGGGGTGGAGACTGGCTGTTGTCAATTGCCACGACAGAAGGTTCTCGTAAAACAACACCCTTGGTGGCTGTACAAACCAATGTGTTGACCGTGCCGAGATCAATCCCCAGATCTTGAGTATTGGTCTTAAAAAAATTAAAAAAGCCCACTGTATTGCGCACCTCTCTTTTAATACATTGGCTCAATGATTTCGCCAAATGATTTTCGTCCACTATCCGTGAGATTATTATACGGCAATGTCGGGCTATGTCGAATGTCTGACTCCCATACTGTGAGAAAGGAGCCAGTCTAGATAGGCTTGTGAACCCTCTCCAACAGGAATTGAAATCAGCTCAGGACAAATATAGCTGTGGTGCTCACTCAAGAGATCGGCTATCGGTTGAATTTGAGAGGCTTCACTCTTTACCAATAACAGGAACTCTTTATCCTCACAGAGTGAACCCTGCCACTGATAAATCGATTGAATGCCTGGAATCAGATTCACACAAGCGGCCAACCCAGAATTGACCAACAGCAAGGCCAAATCTCTTGCTTCAGTCTCTGAGCCAACAGTGATTAAAAGCAATTTGGGCGTTTTAGGACTAAACACACCGGCATCAACCACATCAATTGATTTTTTTTGCACTTGCAGAGGGTCCTGTAAGATTGCTTTAAAAGAAACTGAGCATTCGCCTTGACTCAATCAAAAACTTACGATTAAATACGGCTTAGTACAATTAAATTTTGACTCAACTTTCAACACAACTTCTTCCAACATCACTTCTTCACATTTTTTCAACGTTTTAACACAAGCACACTCTTTCAAGCCATTTACTTGTCGCCCCTTGCGTGCAGATGAATGACGCATTTGTTTCTTTGCACTCTTCGAGGGAAATAACGCTCTTTGGGAGTGTTTAAGTAATTGGTTTTTGTATCCAATTTTTAAAAAAAACGATGCTGTGTTTGGCTTTTTCCTTCTTAATCTGAATTTTATGTTTTACTGTTATTACTTATCATTATTTATTTGCCCGTCATTCGTTAGTCGTTGTTTTGTTTAATCTAAATAGGAGTTCACCTTTTACTATGAACGTTAAATTGCTTGGTCTTTCCGCATTGGTGTTGGCTTTAACCGCAACAGTCGGTTTAAGTGGTTGCAAACAAGCTGCTGAGCCTCCAGCCGCTGAGCCTCCAGCCGTTGAAGCTCCCGCTGCTGCTCCTGAAGCTGGCGCTCCTGCCGCTCCTGGTGGTGAAGCCGCTGCTCCTGCCGCTCCTGCCGGTGGTGAAGCTGCTGCTCCTGCCGCTCCTGGTGGCGAAGCTGCTGCTCCTGCTGCTGAAGAAAAAGCCGCTCATTAAGCACCAGCTTTTTCAAGCATCTATTATTTTAAAGACCCTCTGTGTTTCTCAAGAGCACAGGGGGTTTTTTACTGAGATTTAATGGGCAAAAGCCTCCAGGCATCTCGCCACGTGTTTCTAA
>CAZZIY010000222.1:0-3755 GCA_964654525.1 uncultured Vampirovibrionales bacterium
AAACAGCGCAAGCGGAACTAGACGATCTAAACCACCGCACACAGAACTTGGAGAAAGAAGTCTCTAGCATTCTCAGTGAGGCCCAGCAATCGGCCGAGTCATTGTCAAACAATATTTTGGCGGAAGCCCAAGCAGAATCGCAGAAAATTGTGGAAAATGCCAAAAAACGGGTTGAGTCTGAACAGAAATCTGCGCTCCAGGCCTTAGAAAAACGCTTAATGGATGATGTGCTGAATGATGCCAGGCACTTTCTCCTCACCAAACTCAGTCCTGAGGATCAGCACCGTTCTGTGGATGCCTTTATCGGCTCCCTGCCTTCGTTAAAACAGTAATAGAGTAAGAGTATTTGCCGATGTCTAATCACTTACACAACAGCAAAATAGCCAACCGATACGCCAAAGCCCTCTTTGAGATCTCTGCCGCAGCTGAAGCAGATGCCGTGGTGTTAGAAAGCCTTCAAAACTTTGCAAAAATTGTGGCTGACTGCCCTGATCTGATGAAATTTTTAACCAATCCCGTTATTCCCTCGGACGAAAAATTGACCCTGCTGACAGAGCAGTTTAAAGGCAATGTACCCGAGCACGTATGGGGTTTACTCCGCCTGCTATTGCACAATGAGCGCTTTGGAACCTTGCTGGCAGTGATTGAGCAATTTGAAGCCCTGTATAACAAGCGGCATTTTATTGCCAATGCCGAAGTAACTGCAGCAAGCCCGTTAAATCCTCAGCAAGAAGAGAAATTGGCCCAACAGCTAGAAAATCTTTTTGGATATAAAACCGTTCACGTCCAAACCCAGGTGGATCCTCAAATTTTGGGTGGTTTGGTCGTCAAACTCTCTGATCAAATTATTGATGGCAGTTACGCCGGTAAGTTGGCTGCACTGGCAAAGACGACTTAATGACAACGAGAAGGAAATAGCCCGATGGCGACATTACGCGCAGAAGAAATCAGCTCCGTTTTAAAGGAAAAACTCACCCGTTTTGAGAGTGAAGTCACTGTCAACAATGTTGGTACCGTTCTTCAAGTGGGCGACGGGATCGCCCGGATTTACGGTCTTCGCGGCGCGATGGCCGGAGAATTGATTGAGTTTGAAGACGGCCATAACACCATGGGTATGGTGTTGAACCTGGAAGAGGACAACGTTGGGGCCGTTATTCTTGGTGAATACGTCCACATTCAAGAAGGCCAAACGGTTAAATCCACGGGGCGTATCGCCTCTGTTCCTGTCGGAAAATCATTGATTGGTAGGGTGGTAGACCCACTGGGCCGCCCTTTAGATAACAAAGGCGGGATTGATGCCGAAGGCTTTCGCCCCGTTGAAAAGAAAGCACCGGGGATTATTAAACGGAAGTCCGTCCACCAACCGCTTCAAACCGGAATTACTGCTATCGATTCAATGACACCCATTGGTCGTGGTCAGCGGGAATTAATCATTGGTGACCGTCAGACCGGCAAATCAGCCATTGCCATCGACACCATCCTGAACCAGAAAGGTCAGGACGTGATCTGCATTTACTGTGCCATCGGCCAAAAAAGCAGTTCCGTTGCCCAAATCGTGAAAACACTGGATGACCGCGGGGCTATGGACTACACGATCATTGTTTCAGCCTCAGCTGTTGATCCTGCCCCGTTGCAGTACCTGGCTCCTTTTGCTGCGGTCTCTATGGGTGAATTCTTTATGGAGCAAGGCAAGCATGTTCTTGTGATTTACGACGATTTGACAAAGCACGCTTGGGCTTACCGCTGTATGAGTTTGTTGCTTCGTCGTCCACCAGGTCGTGAAGCGTATCCTGGGGATGTGTTCTACCTGCACTCCCGTCTGTTAGAGAGAGCCGCTAAACTCAGTGATGCTGAAGGCGGGGGCAGTATTACCGCCCTTCCCATTATTGAGACCCAGGCCGGTGATGTCTCTGCTTACATCCCTACCAACGTTATCTCAATTACAGACGGTCAAATCTTTTTGGAGTCTGATCTTTTCAACGCCGGTATTCGCCCCGCTATTAACGTGGGTATCTCAGTTTCTCGGGTTGGTGGTGCGGCCCAAACCAAGGCAGTTAAGTCTGTTGCTGGCAAACTCCGCTTGGATTTAGCGCAATTTAGAGAGCTGGAAGCTTTTGCCCAATTTGCCAGTGACCTTGATAAAGCCACCCAAGATCAGTTAAAACGGGGCCAAAAACTGGTTGAACTGCTCAAACAGCCACAATACTCTCCCTTATCTGTCGCTCAGCAAGTCACACTGCTGTTTGCTGGGAACAAGGCTGTTTTGGATTCTATCGACAATGACCGGATTCCCGCCTTTAAAGAGGAATGGATCGCATACTTGTCTTCAAATCTGTCTGCTCTAGAAACAAAGCTCAACCAGGGTGACAAACTTTCTGATGACGATGAAAAAACACTGCTTGAGCACCTCCGCAAATTCAGTGACAGCATTTTTTCTGGCAACAGGGCCAGTTAAGACCTGTCCAAGTTAAGACCGACCCAAATGACAGGAACTCGTCATGCCTAACCTGAAAGACATTCGCCGGCGCATCAAAAGCGTCAAAAACACACAAAAAATTACCCAGGCCATGCGGATGGTGGCTGCTGCCAAGGTCAAAAGAGCCGAGAACAGGGTAAAAGCCACTCGGCCCTACGCACAAGCACTGCTATCTGTGTTTCGTGATGTTTACACCGCATTGATTCCCCAAGCCAGTGGACTATCAGGCTTTAAGTATGGCGATCTTCTTCAACCACGAGCCGTAAAGAACGTTGGCATTATTGTGTACAGCTCTGACCGCGGTTTATGCGGGGCGTTCAACTCAACCATTATTCGTCAAGCCTTCAAAATTGAGCGCGAGTTGCTTGCCAAGGGATTGACCCCCAAGTTTTACCTGGTTGGCAACAAAGCAATTCAAGCGTTTAACCGCTACAGTGAGTCTCCTGTTTTGGGAAAAATCTCCAACATGACGGCTGCCCCCAGTATTCATGACGCCAACACAATTGCAAAAACAGTTATTGATGCTTTTTTATCGGGTGAAATTGACCAAATCGAGGTGCTCTCGACACATTTTAAATCGATGATTTCTTACAAAGTTGAGACGACTCCCTTAATCCCGGTCATTCTTCCAGAAGATTCTCAAACTCGCTCTTCTCAGACAGGCCTTTCTGCTGAACTTTCCTTAGAGCCCAGCCCAGAAGAGGCACTAGAGCGCTTGGTCCCCATGTACCTTAGTCAAAGCCTCTATGCTTTGCTGTTAGAGTCTGCTGCCAGTGAGCTGGCTGCTCGAATGACAGCGATGGCCAATGCCACCAACAATGCCAGCGACATGATTGGCAAACTGACGATTTTATACAACAAGGCAAGACAGGCCACCATCACCCAAGAATTGCTTGAAGTGGTGGGCGGAGCCGAGGCCCTGAACTAAAACAGAAGAATAAAGAAAAGCCGCCGGGTGAATTACTTCATCAGGCGGGTTATTCCATTTAGGAGAGGGGTTAATGTGTTCGAGTGAAAAAATCGGGTTTGCTTTGTTTGATTGCCGTTCCCATAAAGGGAGTCCACTTGGCTTTGGGGCGAGCAGTGTTTCGGGGGCTCAAATCACCGAAAAAGTCAGAGAAAATGGTATTTTCGTTAAACGGTGTTTCCCAACCTTTAGCAAAACGGAGATTCGCAAGAAAGGGAAGCTTTGGTGACACGGTAGGAGAAAACATAAGACCCAGGACCTCAAATTTGAATCTGATATGCTACTTGAAAAGTTGACTGGTTAGGAAGAGCA
>CAZZIY010000223.1:0-3695 GCA_964654525.1 uncultured Vampirovibrionales bacterium
TTCTCTCATTCCTCAAAATAAAATATAACTCATCATAAAATATATCTCATCAAATATATCTCATCGATTGTATCCAAAGCTCACTGATTTTGCGAGAAATGGGTTTTGCGGGGAATGGGACAATTCTCATTGTCAGTCAAAGGGGTTTCAACTAAAGTAGGGAGACAATTTGAGGCAGCCCTTTGTGGATGCAAAAAGGCTAAATCAAAAAGGCTAAATAAGGAAAGGAAGCAACCGCTATGTCACCGTTCAACATTGTGGTGTTTGTGAAACAGGTGCCTGATAACACCAAACTCAAGCCAGAACAATTGACGGGCAACTCGCTCCCCAAAGAAGGGGTGGACATGATTGTGAACCCCTTTGACGAGTATGCCTTGGAAACGGCCCTTCGCTTGAAAGAAGCAGCCGGGCCAGAAGCACAAGTAACCGTAATTAGTTTGGGGGCTGCTTCCGCCAAAGAAATTGTGAAAAAAACCATTGCTGCAGGGGCTGATGCCGCTTATTTATTGAGCGATCCAGCATTTCTGAGTGGGGATAGTACCTCGGTTGCTTATGCGCTGTCTGCCGCACTTAAACAACTGGTTCCCGATGCAAAAATCGCCGTTTTCGGGTCGCTTTCTTTGGATGCTTCAGACGGTCAGACAGGGCCTAAAGTGGCGGAAATTTTGGACTGGCCCAGTTTAACCACCTGTAAAAATGCAGAACTCGTTGGGTCGGAGGCTCTAAATGTCTGGCGAGAAACGGAGCGAGGAATCGAACAGTACACCATGACACTGCCAGGGGTGATTTGTATGATGAAATGCGATTACGAGCTGCGTACGGCCAATATTAAAGGCGTGATGAAGGCCAACAAAACAGAAATTCCCTTTAAAACACCTGCAGAATTAGGACTTGAAACCTCTCTGGTGGGTGCTGCCGCTGCCACATCACAGTCAGATAACGTATGGCCACGACCAGCTAAAACTTCCGGAATCAAGGTAGATGCAACAACTGATGCCAAGGCCGCAGTGGATAAACTGGTTGCCTATTTACGTGAAAACAAAGTACTTTAAGGAGATTTAACGCATATGTCTCAATCAAAACAAGGCATTTGGGTGATCGTAGAAGCACCAGAAATACCCGCTGTGAAACAGGAGCGGTATCAAGAACTCTTAACCCCTGGCAGGCAGTTGGCCGTTCAGTTGGGTCAACCCCTCACCGTTGTTGTGCTGGGTGGGTCTGGTTCTGATGCAGCTTCAGATGCAGTGGTCAGCTCATTCTTTCAATACGGGGCCGACCACGTGGTTGCCGTTCGTCACGACTGCCTGAACCAATTCCAGCCACAAGCTTATGCCAGAGCTTTATCCGAATGTATTGATTCTAAAAACCCAGCTGTGGTTTTGTTTGCTGCAACGGCTTTGGCTAAAGATTATGCACCGCGAGTTTCTATTCGCAGTAAAGCCGGACTTATTACAAATGTGAATGAAATCGCCTATGAAAACGCTGCGTTGATAGGTACTAAAGCCTGTATGGCCGAATCATTCCTAGCAAAAATCAGTGTGGCAGCTGGGCAAACCCAGATGGCAGTTATTCGTGGTCGCATGTATGAAAAACCGACCCCGGACACTGCTCGTTCAGGGGCGGTCGAGACCTGGTCTGTTAACCTGAATGCTGAGATGAGCCGGACCCAGCTGGTTCAAATTCAACAGCCCGACAATACGGGACGGAAAAAACTGGAAGAAGCTGAAATTATTGTCTCCGGTGGACGTGGACTCAAAGAAGCCGCTAACTTCAATCTGGTTGAAGCACTGGCTAATGCCTTGGGTGCGTCAGTGGGCGCTTCTCGCGCAGTGGTGGATGCTGGCTGGCGCCCCCACTCAGAGCAAGTCGGGCAAACGGGTAAAACGGTCAGCCCCAAACTCTACGTCGCTCTTGGCATATCAGGGGCGATTCAACATCTTGTCGGAATGCGAACCAGTAAAACCATTATCGCCATTAATCGGGACGCGGATGCCCCCATCTTTACCGTGGCGGATTTTGGCATTGTGGGCGATGTGTTTGAGATTGCCCCCCTGTTGACACAGGCACTGAAAGAGCAGAATTTAGTCCTGACTGCCTGATTTACACACGACAGTTTTACACAACAATAAGGAGAACCCCTGATGACAACCGATACATTAGAACTGACCCCTTTGGCCGTCGGCACCCCCGCCCCGGATTTTAACCTGAGTGCCTCAGGTGTTGAAGGGACCGTGAGATTGAGCGACTACCGGGGAAAAAACCTGATTATTGTCTTCTACCCCAAAGATCAAACACCCGGTTGTACTCGTCAGCTGTGCTCATTGCGCGATGATTTGGCTCTGTTTAAAGGGTTGAATACCGAAATTTTGGGCTCTAACCCTGGCTCCAAAGAAAGTCACGAACGTTTTAGCGAAAAAGAAAGCTACCCCTTCCCCATTTTGGTAGACGCCGACAAAACGATGGCCACTGCGTACCAGACACTGAAGCCCGAAGGCGGGATTCAGCGAACTGTCTACATCATTGATACAGAAGGTGTGATTCGCTTTTCTCAACAAGGGATGCCTTCTGATGAAGAGCTGGCCGCAGCGATTCGCGGTTTTTCTGCCTAATACCATTTTCTTTGCCAGGCTGAGACTTGATAAGCGTGTTCTCAGCCTGGCTTGCTTAAGATTCTGATGGAGATAAGATTTAATGAATTTGCCTCACACCCAATTTCCACTGTGGTTTTTACCGGTGGGTACCAGTCTTCAGAATGTGGCACTCAGCCTGATTATTGGCGGCATGCTGATTCTGGGAGCCTTTGTGGCCCCGGTTGTTTTTCGTAACGTGGTTGAACCCGCAGCGGGCGATATTATGAGCCCTATTTTTAAACGCTATGATTCGCTATTGTTGGTGTGTGTGTGCCTCTTGCTGGTGGGTGAGGCGCTTCGTGTCCTGATTCTCGGTTGTCCGTGCATAGAACTGGGTAGAGAGACGGTTCGTCTTATCGTTTGGGCGGCGCTCGTTGGCCTAATCTTGTATTCCGTTTACGGTGTAAATGCCCAAATTTACACCATGCACCAAGCGGGAACCCACGTGGACCCAGAGCATTTGGCACAATTTAGTAAGGTACATAAGCTCTCAGAGCAGTTATTTAAGACCGAATGCTTTTTAGGGTTGATCCTGCTGGTGTTAAACGCACTTTAAGCGTTCCTAGCCAGAAAAACACGGAGCGTGAAATTTTTAAATTATTAAATAGCTTGTTGGCTTTGTCAGGCCGAAGTTAGCGCTGATTCAGAGGGACATACGAAAGGTGATCAGGCCCTTCGTAAATAGCCTTAGGGCGAATCAGACGGTTAGCATCGAGTTGTTCAATAATGTGGGAAGACCAACCCGCCACCCGCGCCAGCGCAAAAATGGGGGTGTAGATATCAATGGGTAGTTTCATCAGGTAATAAATATAGGCAGTGGGGAAGTCGACATTGGGGAGAATGTTCTTTTCTCGCTCCATGGTCTGCGCCACGATGGTGGCCGTTTGGTGCCACTGGGGTTGTCCAACCCTCTCAGAGAGTTCTTTGGCGTAGTCGCTCAGCAAAAATGCGCGAGGGTCACCGGTTTTATATTCTCTATGGCCAAAGCCCATAATTTTTTTCTTGGTGGCAAGCGCATCAATCACCCAGGCTTCGGCTTTGTCAGGAGAGCCAATTTCTACAAGC
>CAZZIY010000224.1:0-3646 GCA_964654525.1 uncultured Vampirovibrionales bacterium
AACCCAGCAATTTATTCCTCTCACAAGCCAGTCGTGGGTGAAAAAAAAACTGATTCAGGCAGGGTATCATAAATCGCATTACCCTAAGATTTTTTTGGGCATTCAATTAATTTGTACGCTCACAATTTTTGGGACGCTTTTTGCGATTACCAGTCTTTTTGGACAGTTTGGCGGTATGATCAGTATTTTGGTCTCCGGTTTTTTCGGAATGAGTGGCTATTTGCTGCCCATGCTTTGGTTATATCAACAAGCGCAAAAAAGACAAGAAAGTATCCAAAAAAGCTTACCTGATTTTTTAGATCTGCTGATTATTTGTGTCGAGGCGGGTTTGGGTTTGGACACAGCCATTCATAAAATTGTGCAGATAAATAACGAGCGCACGTCATCATTTTTGCGGGATGAATTAATTCGTTATAACAATGATTTGGCTCTGGGAAAGCCACGACGGGAGGCGATGGTCGATATGGCTATCAGAACGGGGGTGGAAGATTTGCAGATGATTATGAATGCTTTGGTTCAAGCCTTTGAAATGGGATCCAGTGTTGCATTAACGCTTAGGGTTCAAGCCGATACACTGCGCAATAAGCGCTTGCAAAAGGCCGAGGAAAAAGCCAACAAGGTGGCTGTCAAAATGGTCTTGCCAATCTATATTTTTCTCTTCCCAGCCATTTTTGTCACCATTTTTGGGCCGATTGGGCTCATTATGATTAATACCATTGTAGAGATTTTCTCTAAAGTCAGTCTTTAAAAAAAATAATTTAATAAAATCAAAAATAAACTGAATCTGTCGGCTACGTGAGGCGCTGCTTTACAGATAGCCATGATTTGCGTATGATGGGGCACTATTTATGGATTGTGTTCAGGTACATTTTGTTACTTAGTTTGTCACTTAGTATGACGCGGATGTCTGTTTCTGTCACACATACCATTGTTTGTTCGCGCATTGTTTGTTCGAGAGAAAAGGAGATTCCACTATGGCGACAGCCGTTGCAACAAAAACCTATAAAAACCTGATTGACGGGGAGTGGTTTGAGAAAAACGAACAATTTGATGTGGAAAACCCTGCCACCCGTGAGATCGTCGGGCGTGTTCCTCGCTGCGACAGAAAAGACGTAGATAGAGCCGTCAAAGCAGCACGTGTCGCCTTTGAATCTGGGAAATGGCCGAAACTCTCTGCTGGAGATCGTGGGCGACTACTCTATAAAATTGGCCAACTGATTCGCGATAACGCCGAAGAGTTTGCCCGACTAGAATCCATTACCAACGGAAAGCCCATTCGAGAAACCCGTTTGGCCGATGTCGCCTTAGCGGCCGATTGTTTTGAATACTATGCCGGCTACACCAACAAGATCCACGGGGAAACCGTGCCCACCCCTGGCAATAACTTTAACTACACCCTCAGAGAGCCTGTTGGTGTGGTTGCACAAATTATTCCCTGGAACTTCCCTCTCTTGATGGCAGCCTGGAAGATTGCCCCCGCCTTGTGTGCAGGCAATACCGTGATTTTAAAACCCGCCTCTATTACGCCACTGACCGCCTTAAAGCTGGCTGAAATTATCACCGAAGCAGGTGTTCCTCGTGGTGTTGTCAACGTGATTACCGGCCCTGGTGCTGAAATTGGTGAGTATCTCGCCAGCCACCCCGAGGTTGATAAAGTCGCCTTCACGGGTGAGACTGTTACCGGCCGTCTGATCATGCAAATGGCATCTGGCACGATGAAAAAAGTCTCTCTAGAGCTTGGCGGCAAATCGCCCAACATCGTCTTTGGCGATGCTGATCTCAACAAAGCTGTCGACGGGGCCCTGTTCGGTATCTTCTTCAACCAAGGCCAAGTTTGCTGCGCTGGTAGCCGACTCTTTGTGGAAGAAAGCATCTACGATGAGTTTGTGAAACGTTTTGTGGAAAAAGCCCGGAAAATCCGCGTTGGAGACCCACTGGACGAAAAAACTCAGATGGGTGCGCTTGCCAGCGAGTCTCAGCTCAAAAAAGTTTCTGAATTTGTGGAAATTGGGCAACGCGAAGGCGCTACACTGGCTTATGGTGGGAAACCCATCACCAATCTGCCAGGTTACTTCTTTGAGCCCACCATCTTTACCAATGTCACCAACACCATGCGCATTGCCCAAGAAGAAATTTTTGGCCCCGTGGTCTGTGTGATCAAGTTTAAAGATGAGAAAGACGCCATCTTCCAAGCCAATGACACCATCTACGGTTTGGCCAGTGCCGTCTGGACCCAAGACCTCACCAAAGCCCATCGTGTGGCACGTGCTATCAAAGCAGGAACCGTTTGGGTAAATACTTACAACCAGCTGCCCAACGAAGCCGCCTTTGGTGGATACAAACAATCTGGTGTCGGTCGCGAACTGGGCGTCCATGCCTTGGAGCTTTATACCCAGGTGAAAAGCGTTTTTGTTGATCTCAACGAAAAACCGATGGGCTGGTACGACAACTAGACCTTAAAAACTAGACGGAATGCCTGGTGAGGTTCATCGGGCATTCCGTTTTTTTCACTTAATAATGAGTATTCCTCCGGACAGGACTTGCATGACAGAACTCGTATCCCCGTCTCACTCTCAATCCGATACGTTGCAGGCAATCATACTTGAAGAGCCCGCCCGGGCTGTGCTGGAAGAAATTTTAAAGAAGTTGGCAGACGATCGACCTGGAAGGGCCAGTGCCATTTTGATTGGCGGGGGATGTTGTGACGGACTTCAGGCACAATTAGTCGATCGCGGATTGATTAACCGCTTTAATGACAAGCATATCGGCTGCATCGATCTTTCAAACGGTCTAACACTAGACGTTTTCGCCGCCACCAGTGCCGCATATCTTGAAAACTCCCTTGAGAACAGCTCTATCACACTGGAATTACTTCCTCTGCCAACGGGTCACAGCAGTGATAGCGTTTCACTCGAAACCCGCTACGGATTTCAGTTACAGATGCAGCAAAGCGCGTGTCTAAAATATTAAAGCTTTCTAAAAAACAAACGTTTTTTTAAAAACTGGGTTTATAGTGAATGTATCAAGAGAGAAGCGATATCAGAACCGTTGTCAGGTAAGCGATATTCGTGTCTCGCTTTTGATAGCCAAACACAAATTTTACTGCTCTGTTTATTAGTTGCTTGCTCTTCTTCTATTTCGGGAAATCATAGGCTGGGGTTCATTTCAATCAAAATCTGGTGAGGTAAATGGGTTTATAAACGTCTTTTCTACCGAGCGCGTGTTGTTTTGACTGCGATGAAAAAATCTTAAGAATCTCTCAACGATTTCAGCATCAATTTTTTCTCCGCGAAGGGTTTTATACTAATAGAGGTAGTATTCGAGTTTTTTATCGATCTGTATCGAATAAGGAGTCTCACTTGCAAGGCATCGGCTACAAACCGCAACAGTTTCAGTCCAGTAGCAACCCGTTTGCTAGTTCTGGCGCTTCAGGCAGCTTGCAACAGGCACGTTTTGGCCAAAGCCAGCGGGCTTCTGGTACCAGTCTTGCAGAAAGAGGTGCAGGGGCTCAGGTCCCGCAAGTTAACCTCCTGCGAGGCGCTGACGCCAGCATGCCTCAGGGCAATTTGCTTCAGCCTGCTCAAAGGGTTCAGGCACGGCCTGCTTCTCAAATTCAAGGGGCCACTGGTATTAATCAAGCCGCCTT
>CAZZIY010000225.1:0-3626 GCA_964654525.1 uncultured Vampirovibrionales bacterium
CCCGCTTCATCTGGTTGAAAAACTGGACAGAGGCCAAATTCCCCAGCGTATACGTCGGGAAATAGCCAAAGCTTCCATCCGACCAATGGACATCTTGTAGGGCCCCGTCTGCATCACCCTTGGGTTCTTGACCAAGATAGGACTTAATCTTACCGGCCCAGGCCTTCGGGACATCGGCCACCTCGAGTTTCCCTTCAATCAGGTCTCGTTCAATTTCGTAACGTACCAGGATATGCAAGTTATAGGTCACCTCATCTGCCAGTAGCCTTACCACGCCTGGTTCAACGGTGTTGACTGCTTTCAAAAGTGAGTCTAAAGTAACGTTTCCAAATTGCTTAGGAAATTCTCGTTTTAACTGCGGGAGGAGGGTCGTCCACACTTCTCGGCTTCGGCCCATCACGTTTTCCCAGAGTCGAGATTGAGACTCATCCATCCCCAATGAAGGGGAACCCGCAAGAGAGGTTCTCAGCATCCACGAAGGCGTTCCTTGCGCATAGTTACCGTGCCCACCTTCGTGCATCCCCGAAAGGATACTACTGATAATGCCTTCATTTCGGCCAATGGTCAGTGGCACCAGATTGGGTGAGCCAAACGAGGTAGTAAATGGATGCGGCGAAGCCCCCAATATGCCTCGCTGGAAGTCAAATCCCATTTTTCCTAGTACCCACTGGGAAAGTTTCATTCTTTTTGAGAGCACACCCTGCTTGCCGTTAATGGCTTGTCGTAATGCCAAATCCCCGGGTGATTGTGAAGCTTGAGCCTTTTGAATGGCCTTAACCAAGATTGGCAATTCTCGCTTCAATGGCTCAAACACCTGATCCATCTGCCGGACCGTTAAGCCTGGTTCGTATTCATTCATCAGGGCATCATACGGAGAGCCTTTCACTTTGTCATAACCAAGATAGCCCGCTTTCTCTCTGGCCAAGTCCACCAATTGAGTCAATACAGGAGCAAAATCAGCAAAACGATTTGCTTTTTTGGCTTTCTCCCAGGTACTAAAACCCACTTTGGCCACATCTGCTTGGCGCCCCACAAATTCAGCGGGCAGTTTCAAGGCTTTTTCCACATCTTCTGATACCACACGCACCAAGGCTTGCTCTCCAATGGTCAACGTCGCCATGGCAGCAGGTTTAGAAAGCTCTCTGAGTGCGGCCACAAAGGAAGGGTCTGTCATTTTCCCATGCCGCATCTTGGTAAATGTTGCATTCATCTCTTGCAGCGGAATCGCCGCTGCTTCTCCAATCGGGGCAGTTTGCTCTGTCCAACTGGCTTGAGCCATGGCCGATCCGATGTCTTCAATTTCTTGCACTTGGCTTTTGACTGCGGCCAAACGTGTTTTCACAGAGGCTTCTGACATTGCAACAGGACTCCCAAATTTAACCCTATCAGGCGCTTGAAGTGTATGAGTCGCATGAAGCGCCAAAAACTGATCGGGAATAGTACTTTTTTGTCTGCCAAAAGCAGCTTGCCGTGACTTCACTGGCAGCCCGGCCGAATGCCCCATAAAAAATACCATTGCCACACACCTCTTTATAAAATGATATGTCCCTTGAACGTCACCACATTACTACAAGAGTCAGTGTGTTACAACGGTTTTCGTTCCACCCCAATAAACGCAACAGCAGGTGGTTGTGTGGCTCCAGAAGCTGCTGAAACCACCACTTCAATAAACCCGGCTTGCAGCCCATCAGAGCGCGTTGTTGTGGTCGGCACCACGGTGTAGGATTTTTCGAGCGCTTTTAAGGCCCCACCCGCATCAGTCACCGGGTCCACTGTATCCACAAGATTCCCATTAATCGTGATGTTCATCTTTCGCTGGGTAGCTAGTGCGCCTTGTATTTCTGCGAAGCCAATAATCACCCGGTACGAGCGACTATAATTCACGAAAAAGCCGAGATCAATATTATTGGCAAGCGTATTGCCTTGAAAACCGTTTTGATACAGTGTAGAATCCGTTGTATTGGAAATTGTAGAGCCCGTATTGATAGCAGTCCAATTATTGGCCGCTGGGTTGGTTCCGTTTCTCAATGCTCCTGCTGTGGTCACCCAATCACCTGAGAGATCCAGGCCTGCCCAAAAACGGTCCTGTACATCTTTATAATAGCCAGAAGCAATGCCTTTTCCGCAGAAACCAAAAAAATCGGCCTGTACTTCTCGGCGAATTTGCCGGTAGGGCGTGGCCCCATTGGCATTACCTCGGTAAAACAGCAAATTCACGTTTTTGATGTCGGAGGTCAGCTGGCTAGAATCTACAGAGCGGGTGTAATAAATCACTGCACTGTTGGGCAGCGTCAAGGGGGTCTTCACCCCCACGTCATAAGCGGTTTCAATGGCGGGATCGAAGGGGTTCACTTCAGCAGCACCCATGTTGGCGTAAGTTGCCTCAATATCGCGCTGCATCGCAATTGCCATCGTATCGTTCATGGACGACATTGCGAAATACAAGCCCACAGAGGCTGTAGCAAAAATTGCCAGCGCTGCCAACACGTCTACCAGTGCAAAGCCTGGCACAAAAATAAAATTGCTTGTTCTCAGTGGCAGGGCCATTGTCTCTCGCCAGTCGTCGTTTCTAGATAGATACCAGTCAACTTGGTTTTACACCAAATTAATTCTAATGGAAGTATCGACCAAAAGCGAGAATGCTGAACGGATAATGAAATGAAAGAAAGGTCTGGTTAGGGACAATTACTGTCTGTAATAATACCGTTGGTTATAGCCAGTACATTGGCCAAATTAGCACCATTGGTATTATTGGATTGGCTGGAACCACCGTTCACGCAAACAAGAGTCACCCCGTTGCCCCCACCAACACCTCCGCCATTCATTCCACCACCGCCTGCATCAACGTTGGTTAAGGCCATTTGGTCTTGTTTGCGAAAAACATCATAGTAGGACAACGTGGGAAATAGTGTGCTATCAAATTGATTGGCACTCAGTAGGCCTTGCCCGTTATTCATCATCACAAAATAGGCGGTGTTGCCGTTGGCTACCGCAAGAGAGCCATCATTGGCAGGATCGGTGGAAAACGCCACTTTAATCCACTGGCCTGTTGTGGTCCCCGCCGGGGCGGCAAAGGCGTCATTGTTATTCACCAACTCAATATTATTGCCCACATTCAACGTAAGATTGCCGGGGTAATAAAACGTGGTGACCCCATTTTGAGTGGTGGTTTTAATACCGTGATCCAACGTGGCAATCAAGCTGGACATCCCGTTGGGGTAGATCAAATTTCCGTTGCTGTCTGTGGCCGTTAAAAACGATTTGCCGTACTTCAATTGCGCATTATAGGCACCAGCGGCCACCTTATTCATCATCTGCTGGGTCTGTTTACCGGCATCTTCAGACTGTACTCTGGCAACAGGCGAAAGGGCCAGAGCAGCCACCACTCCCACAACAGCGACACTCACCAGCACTTCTGCCAGCGACATGCCCGCAGCGGTTTTATCCCTTACGCTTGGGGAAAATCCGGTCCATCCAAACATAGCCATCCTCTTAATAAAAAAAGTAAATAGGGTTTCTCTTCTGCTCAGCGTTTATCGAAAATAATGCAATAAAAAAATGTAAAATTGAATACAGTTGTTAGAAGATACTGCCTGATTCGCGACACTTTGAACGTTGTTGGGACC
>CAZZIY010000226.1:0-3566 GCA_964654525.1 uncultured Vampirovibrionales bacterium
CGCCAAAAAGACAGCCCCCAGAACGGTTGCTTACGCCTAAAAATTTATATTTTAAATACCAGATACCCCATTCGGTAGAGCAGTTTCAGCCATTGGTGTACTTTCTCTTTAGAAACACTGGTAATTTCCACCACGTCGGCAACGGTATTGCTACCGTCAATCTCATTAAACACCTGGCTCTCCTCAATACTCATCGTGACCGCAGGGAAGGGCACGCGCTGGATGGCCGGCATTTTCCCGGCAGCCCAATCAGGATGATGCACCCGGTTAATACGGCGAATCGGCACTTGTTGCCAGAAGGCAGGATCGTTGGCATCCAAAGTCACACGGGCCGCATCCGAAAAGGGTGAGTCCGCATGGCGGGCATAAAACGTATGCATTGTCAGCCGCCCATGGAAAAGCTCCATCAGAGGCCAGATTTCAGCCTCATTGGGATGATTGGCGAGCAGTTCCCGCAACGGATGTCCCTCACTAATCTGTCCTTCAGGATAGTAGTGATATGGGTCCACCCAGCCTCTAAAACGAAATCCCGTCGCCTCCAGTAAATCCAGACAGCCCTTAACTGTATAGGCCTGATCCACAGGATGTAAGAGCAGATCAACCAGTCCGGCGTCATACTGAAGATCTTGAGCGGTTTTCAGCATAGGGACTGCCAAATGCTCAGGAGACAGTTCTTGAAGTACACTGCGCACAAAGGCCACATCCTCTGGCGTCTGTCCCACGCCGACCCGGCGAAAGAGATCTTGCAACATATAGATACCCGCTCTGCCGTACTGCCCGTATAGCATCAGGGCTATCACCCCGTGGGGCCTTAATACTTTTTTGAGCGCATGCAGCCCTTCTTCCGGTTGAGCCAGATGATGGATCACGCCGCAAGATTCAATAAAATCAAAGCTTTGCCCCAGTGAGGCTATCTCTTGGATGGGCATTTGATGCAGGGTGAGGTTGGCAAGCCCGTGTTTGTCTTTGAGAAATTGTTCGTGCGCCAGGCTTTGAGAACTGAGATCAATCCCGACTACCTGTGCCTTAGGGTGTTTATAAGCATAACGAGCCGCTGCATTCGCTCCGCAGCCTGCCACCAGGATATCAATCGCCTCTTTGGCTTGATCGAGATACCAGCCATCCGGCCAATACATCCAATGGTTCTCGTGAACGGCTGTTCCGTCTGTCTTCCCGTCCGCACAGTATGCTTCTAAATCCTGAATGGGCTCAGGATACATCCATTGTTCATATTGGGCGGCAACGGTTGCCGTTGCATTGGTTACATCAGGGGTATCAAAACTCACAGGTTAACTCTCATTGATTAAAAAAGGCCTCTACTAATCGTAACACTGGCAATAACGTTGTGGCTGAATGAATCCGAAAGATCACAGAATGGGCTCTAGTCGGACTAGAATCGAGCTGAAACGCCGACATAGAGAGTACCATTGCCGCTGCAGTCAGAGCATCCCGCTCGTTTAAGGGAGTGGCAATTGTTTTTGGATGGGACTCAGGTAAAGTCAAAAAGGATTTTCTGGACAGACCCAGCACCCAGGGCCGAGCATGAGAAGAATCCATTCCTGACCAATATCTGAGTAATGCAAGATTATGGGCTTCACTTTTTCCAAAGCCAAAGCCTGGGTCCCACCAAATATTCTGTTCAGATACCCCCATTGCCACTGCCCGTTGTGTTTGCCGGGTTAATTCACGGCCAACATCTTTAACCACATTCTCATAGTAAGGGTTATCCTGCATCGTCTCTGGTGTGCCCTGGCTATGCATCAAGACGAGTTGCGTGTTTTTAAAAACCGCAAGGGTTTCAAACATGGCAGGGTCAAAACTGCCGGTGGATACATCATTGATCATCCATGCGCCAAGCTCACAAGCCGCTTTGGCCACTTGGGCCGAACGGGTGTCTACACTGATTTTGGCTTCTGGAAAGCGGGACTGGAGTGCCTCAATCGCCGGAATAAGGCGAGACAATTGAACCTCTGGTGAGACAGGCAAGGCGCCGGGCCGGGTGGATTCAGCCCCCAGATCAAAAAGACTGACCCCCATTTCCAAGCTATTTTCAACAGTCTGACATAACCCGTCCAACCTCAGAGTACTGTCTTTCAGCCAGGTACCACCGTCAGAAAATGAGTCCGGCGTAAGATTGAGCACCTGCATTAACTGGAAGGTTGTCATGAGGTCTTATTTTGCGGTTACTGGCAATAGGGTCCCAGGGGCATTGTCTTGACGAGAGACCCGCATCATTGAATCAATACACTGCCGAGCAGGTGTGGCGATCTCATCTGGAATGGTAATTTCGGGTACTTCGCCCAGTAAAGCTTTCTTGATGTTCTCGAGCCGAGTCAACTTCATATTGGGACAAATGGCTGAGGCCCGTGTGGGTGTAATAAACAGCTTATCCGGGCAGTCTTGTGTGAGGCGCTGACTCACCCCGTCCTCTGTGCAAATCAGAAACACACGTCCGTCCATCCCTTTGGCCGCAGTGATAATGGCGGTGGTACTGCCAATAAAGTCGGCCAATGCTTTAATCGGGTCATCGCACTCTGGATGGGCCAAAATTTTGGCATCCGGGTACTGACGCTTCAGCTGCTCCACATCCCCGAGTTCCATCCGCATATGGGTTGGACAAAAGCCGTCCCAGTATGTAACTTTAACTTCTGGTACCTGAGTCTGCACGTAGCGAGCCAGGTTACGGTCTGGAATAAACAGAACTTCAGACACACCCGATTCTTCAGCGGCAAATCGGGTGACTGCAGAAGCATTGGCACTGGTGCAGCAGTATTCTGAGAGGGATTTAACTTCTGCAGACGTATTCACATAGGCAATCACAGGCAAACCAGGATGGGCCTCTTTAAACTGTCTCAAGTCATTTAGCGTGATCATATCGGCCATCGGACAACCCGCATTGGGGTTGGCCAGATACACTGTTCTACTGGGAGACAACAGCTTAGCGGTTTCAGCCATAAAATGCACCCCGCAGAACACAATCACATCCGCATTCGTTTCGGCTGCTTTTTGACTAAGCCCCAGAGAATCCCCGTAGTGATCGGCGATGTCTTGGACATCAATACGCTCGTACAAATGCGAGAGGATTACCGCGTTGCGTTCTTTTTTAAGCGCTTTAATCTCTTGGATAAGCTGATGTTTCCGCTCCACGGCAGATAACAGCCCGGCGCCAGGTGAGTCAATAGTCGATGTTGGAATAACAGGGGTGGACATGCAGAAACTTTCTAGAAAAACCTTTCCGGGAGTGACAAGCTACTCATTAGCTTAGCGAAAAGGTATTTTCATGTAAAAAGGCGTTTCTGGAAAGAAAAAGCGTCCAAAAACAGGAGATGGCAATCAAGATTGAAAAAATCTTGTGAAAGGATCTTGTTCAAATCTGAGTGAAAACTGGAATTTTTTACGCTCGTCGTGGATAGAAACAGGCCCCAGGGGGAGCCCCCTTTTTTAAAGTGAATAAATCCTCGAAATTACTATCGGTACAGCATTTTGCACTCTGATATCTCCCGTATAGCAGGGAAGCCATTCTTGTAAAAAGACAAAACGATGGATTTAAGCGGTGGGAAAGTACT
>CAZZIY010000227.1:0-3557 GCA_964654525.1 uncultured Vampirovibrionales bacterium
AATACCCTTTCCCGTAGCCAAGGCGGTATCCGCGCAGATCATACGCCAGGGCGGGAATAAATAATATCTGTAGGGGCTCTTCTGGTTTAATGGCAGTTTCCGCCGGCTCTAAAATCCCAAAACGGCCCAGAGATAATTCGCTCTTTTTACCGGAGTATTTTAGAAAGGCCATTTCCTGAAAATGTTCTTGATTCAAGCCGTGATTGATCTTGGGCAAACACCAGCTCTTACCGGGAGTCTGCTCCATCACCGACCAAAAAGGCAGTTCATCGCTTTTGGCCGCGTAACCACCGAGCAACATTGCTTGCTGAAACCAATCGGCATGGTGTAAAACTTGAAGATAGGTCGTGGCAATAGAACCATGAGCCGTCAATGCCATCTTTTGACGGAGAGCTCGGTAGTCTTTGCGCAGTGTTGCTTTTTCCAGAGAGAGGTCGGAAAAGGTAATCATAGCGAGATAAAATCTCTTTTGAGTTTTGTAAGGTCTGGTCACGAAAATAATCGCGTAAAATAACGTTAGCACAAGTCAGATAGCATCGAGAGTTTTGATGGATAGCTGGACAGAACAACGGGTTAAGCTCGGAAAACAACTAAAACAAGCCCGACAGTCTGCTAAAATGAAGCAAGATCAGGCGGCACGTGTTTTAAAAGTGCCTGTGTCGACTATTTCCGCGATAGAAACGGGCAAGCGTAAGGTTGAGGTGGTAGAGCTTTTCCAATTGGCCGCCCTGTATCAGAAACCCGTAGCTTGGTTTGCTTCAGAAAAAGTCTCATCCTGGAGTTTGGAAAATGTCCAGGATCCGGTGGTGCGTGATGCGATAGTGCAGTTACTGAAAGCCTCAAAGCCACTGCAAAAACGGGCTGCCTACGGATTGATTGGCTTTTTGAGCGAGCGTTGATCAAGAATTTAGCGAGTGCTTTCAGTAACGATGAGCAATTTCTTAACAATTAAGACCCGTCAGACAGACCATCAGCCCCCCAAAAAGGCATCCTGTGTTATAGTGGGGTTGTATTCTTGCTAGTTGAGACAAGCTGACGAGAGGCGAAGCATTTCAAGTTTTTAATAAGTTTTAGGTCGAATAGAGAGATTTGATGTTAGAGCTCGGTGCCGACTGAGTCGAGGTTGTCAGCAATCGTACATGGTTAATTATGGCTGATATTAAAAAAACCAAAACCAAAACCAACATCGGTATTTCAATTACGCACGATTTTATCGAGGCGGCTATTTTCTCTGAAAAGGGATTTAAAATTGAAAATTCGGTGACCATGCCGGTCCCTGCTGGACTTTTTTCGGGTGAGGGAGAGGAAGTGACTGACCCTGGCTTGTTAAGTCAGGTGTTTAAGGATTTGATGGCCGAGCTGCGGCCTAAAACTCGCTCATTCCACTTGTCAGTACCTCCTACTTTAGTTCGTGTGCTGGAATTGCCTCAAATTGATAAAAAGCAGTTATATTTGTCTCTTTCCAGTGAGGCAGAGCGCTACCGCGCCTTCGACGATGCTGAAGCGGTTGTAGATTATGTGGACCTGGAAGGCGTCCCAGTTCCTCGGGGGATGCAACGGATTCTTTTTCTGGCAATGCGCCGCGATACCTACGATGCGTATCAAAAAGCGGCACAGCTCAGTAAGCTTAAAATTGCCAGCATTGACGTCGAACCTTTTAACATTCTCAGAGGGATGGCCGGGACAGGGGTTCTTGAGAGTCTGGTCCAGCAAATGGGTGCAGATAAACCTTGGGGTTTCCTGTATGTTGGGATGAACCGGGTCATGATCTCTCTTTGGAAAGGGAACAACCTCCTGGAGTTACGAGAGGTCAATATTGATACCCATGCACTGTTGCAAGCAGGCCCCAGTTCTCCTTATGTGACAGATTTGGTTGATGAGATCCGCCGAACTGCCAGCATGCATGATCCAGGCATCTGGTTGACTCATAACCTGGGCGGGGATTTGGTTCAGGGATTGAATGAACAATTACAGCTTCCAGTCCGTCCGTGTCTTTGGGGGCCGCATCTCCAGTCTGATAACCCCAATTTAATGGTCTCTACGATAGGGACCTGTCGCCATTCCAGTGTGCTCTTTCCTTTTGATCTCAACATGCAAGCGGGTGCCAAGGCGAGTTCTAAGGGCGGGGATGATGCGGCAGATGATACTGGGGGCGTTGATCCAAAACCCATTCTGATAGGCGGCATAGTCACCTGTATTTTGCTGACAGGGATTTGGGTGGTTCTAAGCGGGCTGAATGGTCTTTGGTTGAGTGGGGCTATTGCTCAATTGACCAAAGATAAAGAGCAAAAGGAAGCAGAGCAGGTCTCGCTGAATGCGCAAAAAGAGGCACAGAAGAAGAAATCAGATATTCAGTCCAGCATTATCACGGCTATTAATAATGTTGTGCTTCGAAATCAGTTATATGTCCATCTTGTGGACGATCTCAAGAAAACAACGCCACAAGATCTCTGGCTCACTTCGATGGATGTCAATGACAGCATTTCTATAAAAGGAAAGGCCTTGTCTTCTCAGGCAATTATACATTTTGCCAAGGGTTTTGATGCCATCCCCTACACGACTAATATCGCGGTCAGAAGTATTAAAGAGTCCTCAGCACCGGCACATTCTTTTGAGTTTGAAGTGGGCGGGCAGATTAAGTTGGATGAAGATGCCTTATTGCCTGAGGATTGGAAAGAAAAGCCAGCCAAAGCAGACGCTTCTAAAATTTCCCTCCCTAAATTACCACTGCCAAAACAACCAGGAGATAAATCCTGATGGGCTTGAAGCGTCGTGAATTGTTACTACTGGCCCTTGCCATCTTACTAGGCGGCGGGGGAACAATTATTGTGATGTTGATTATGCCAGAGACGGATAAGTTATTGGCCAACTTAAAACAAATGGGAGAGTTGCAAGAACAGGTCAATAGTTTGGATCAGGTCAACAGTGCCCTCAAACAATCATTGACGGGAATTGATGTGACCAAAAAATTCCCCAAAGATATCCAAATTCCAGCAGTGACGCCGCAAAGCAAGGAGCATGTCCAAAAGCAATTATTGAGTCAATTTATTGGCATATTGGATTCCAATCATATTGCCGTTTTAAGCCTCCAACCAGCTGCTCCTGTCGCCGCGGTGCTTCCCCCAGCAGATTCAAATCCCGCTGCTAAAAATAAGCCAGCTGGTTTACCGGCTCTTCCCGTGGGTGCAGCACCCTCCGCATCAGGCCCCCCAGATCCCAATGATCCTCTAGCCGCCGCGGGTGGGGATCCCAACAATGCGGTATCTCCTTCTGACCCCACTGTGGGTGGTCGTTTTCAACAAGCGATTTACAACTTCACAGCCAGAGGGACCTTTGATCAGCTCTCAACGTTTTTCTCCATGATTGCTGGTCACAAAAAGCTGATGGAACTGGCCAATGTTAAATTTGAGAATGAGGCGGGTGCAACCAATTCACCCTCTGCTGCGACGCCGGGTACCGCATCAACGTCAGTCCCTGTGCGGACCATTAAATTGACAGCCGATATTCGGTTTTATCTCAACCCTAACCCAGATATTGACATTCAGGCCGCTACCTCT
>CAZZIY010000228.1:0-3544 GCA_964654525.1 uncultured Vampirovibrionales bacterium
CTGGCTGGCATGAACCTCAACGCCATCGCTTAGATAATCGTTTCTCTTACATTGAACATTGCAACGCCCTCGCTTGAGCGGGGGCGTTTTGACGAAGATTTCACTAGAAGCGACTTGCTAAACGAGCGCTCGTCTGTGAGGGTTGGCAGGATGATCCAACCAGGTAACTTTGTCCAGTCCCCGTTCAACAGGCACCATCGTAATACAGTCATCCACGGGGCAGACAAGGCTGCAGAGGTTACATCCCACGCAAGATTCTTCTTTAATCTGAGGCACCCGCGAATTGGGCAGTAATGCGATAGACTGATGTGCCCCGTCCTCACAGGCGCTATAACAGACCTGACAGCCAATACAAGTGTCAGGGTCGATGTGGGCTATTACTTTGTGGTTAAGATCCAGATTTTGCCACTGTGTAAACCGTTGTACAGCTTGCCCTGTAAGGTCTGAATAATGAGTAAGCCGGTGTTCGGCCAAATAACTCTCTAGGCCCGACGTCATTTCTTCCACAATGCGGAATCCATAATGCATCACCGCGGTGCACACCTGGACAGAAGAGGCCCCCATCAGAAAGAACTCAGCCGCGTCTTGCCAGGTTTCAATCCCACCAATGCCACTAATGGGGAGGTTAAAGTCGGGATCTTTTGCTAATTCTGCCACCATATTGAGCGCTATGGGTTTAACGGCAGGACCACAATAGCCACCATGAGTGGAGTAACCATTGACTGACGGATTGGGTTGCCAAGTATCTAAATTAATCCCGGTCACAGAATTAATCGTATTAATGAGAGAAACCGCATCGGCGCCGCCGCGTTGAGCCGCCAGCCCAGCAACTCGAATATCGGTGATGTTCGGCGTCAGTTTGACAATCACCGGTTTGGTGGCAACCGCTTTGGCCCAACCAGTAATTTTTTCAGCCACATCAGGGTTTTGACCCACAGCAGACCCCATGCCGCGCTCACACATCCCATGAGGACACCCAAAGTTGAGTTCAAACCCATCAACCCCAATGTCTTCACAGCGGCGAATGCAATCATGCCATTCGGTCTCTGTCTCAAACATCAACGAGGCAATCAGGGCATGATGGGGAAACTCCGCCTTCACGGCTTTCATCTCCGCCAGATTGACATCTAAGGGCCGATCGGTAATCAACTCAATATTATTTAACCCCATCATTCGGTTATTTTTGTAACTGACAGCACTGTAGCGGCTCGATACATTGACAATGGGTTGCCCAAGCGTCTTCCAGACTGCCCCGCCCCAACCCGCGCGAAAGGCATTGGCCACTTGATAGCCTGTATTGGTGGGCGGTGCAGAGGCCAACCAGAAGGGATTGGGCGATTGTATGCCCGCAAAATTCGTCTCTAAGGGTTTTGCCATCCGTGTTTTAGACATGACTCACCGTCCTTGCTGAAACAGTCGATTTCAAATATTGTACAATCCCACGAGCCGCATCCCGCCCGTGTGCCACAGCATTCACCACTTCTTTGCCCCCATTAACACAATCCCCCCCGGCAAAATACTTGGGGTTATGGGTCTGGTAGGATTCATTTACGCGGATTTTTCCGTTCTCAAGCTCCAAATGGGCAATATTGCGGTAAAACTCAACCAATTTTTCTTGCCCCGTAGCAAAAATTACCGTGTCACACGGCAGATCAAACTCACTGCCAGCAACAGGTTCTAAACTTCGCTTGCCTGAGGAATCGGGTGCTCCCAATTGATTTTTGATAAAGCGCACGCCTGAAACAAGCCCCTCTGGTGTTCCTAGAACCTCGACAGGAGAGGCTTGATATTTAAACTGTACACCGTTCAACCTTGCCAGTTCCACTTCAAAGTAATACGCGCTTTGATCGTGTTGAGTCCGTCGGTAGACGAGCATCACTTCGGCTCCCAGCTTAGCTGATTGCACTGAAGCGTCAATGGCTGTATTACCCGCCCCAATCACCAGGACTCTCTGTCCAATCGAAACGCTCGCTGGACCGAGCTTTCTCACGGTGTAAATAAATTCGGCAGCACCGTGTATATTTTGGAAGTGTTCACCCGGAAGGCCCAGTCTTTTTGATTTTCCCAGCCCAGCCCCAATAAAGATCGCGTCGTATTCTGCATCAAGAGACTCAATAGAAACTGTTTTCCCCTTAAAAGACTTGTCATGAATGGTGTTTTGAGAAACAACACGGGTGTTGGTCTGTATCTCAAAACCAATCTGCTGAAGATACGCCACCTCTTGGATGGACTCGTCATTGCCGTATTTATAGGGCGCGACTCCGTAGGTGTTGAGTCCACCAGCATGTTCACTTGCCTCAAACACCACGGCCTTCACCCCAAGTCGTGTGAGTTCATGTGCACACGCCAGGCCTGAAGGGCCGCCCCCAATAATAGCCACTTTGTGATGATTGAGTGGGGTTTCCAGTTGATCGTTGGCCTCAAAAAAACGCCAATTATTGGCAATAGCGGCCTCTGCGGCAAACCCTTGCAGTCTGCCAATATCAATCGGCTTTTCATTTAAGTCGTTATACACACAGGCCCCTTCACACAGTACTTCTGTGGGGCATACGTAGGCACAGGCTCTGCCCATCACATTTTGGGTGAAGATTGTTTTGGCCGCCCCTGCTGTGTTGCGGGTCATAATTTGGCGGATAAACATCGGGATATCAATCGAAGTCGGGCAGGCCTGAATACACGGTGCATCATGACAAAACAAGCAGCGTGAAGCTTCAATCACAGCCTGATTTGGATGCAGGGGTGGTTTTATCTTTGGGAATATGGCTTCTGTACTAGCGGTATCGGGTAAAGCACTCATCACATTGTCTCCTTTTGCAAGGTGAGAAAAGCCGCTTCTAGTGCTTGAAGTAAATGATCAATTTGCTCGCGGTTGATTGACAGTGCCGGTGCCAAACGCAGGACATTACCGAACAAACCGCCTTTTCCTACCAGTACGCCCTTGTCTCGACAAATTTCCATCACCCGGTTAGTTTCTGCTGTGGCATAAGCCTTTGTTTTTCGATCACTCACAAGCTCAACCCCCATCAACAGACCTCTGCCGCGCACGTCTCCAATGATTGAAAAACGAGATTGAAGCGCCAAGAGGCCTTCTCGAAGATAGTCACCCATTTGGCGGGCGTTATCAATCAGTTTTTCTTCTTCAATAATTTCTATGGTAGTGAGAGCTTGCATGGTTTGGAAGGGATCGCCAGCAAAAGTATTAAAATAAAGCTTTCCTGCCAGTTGATCGGCCACATTATCCCGCATCACAACAGCCCCAATGGCTGCACCATTGCCAAAGCCTTTGGCCATCGTGATGACATCTGCGGGGATCTCCAGTTCTTTGGTGAGAAGGTACTCTCCCCCGCAGCGTCCTGCACCGGTCTGGACCTCATCACTAATGTACTTTCCGCCGTAATTATGAACAATCGCTGCCACTCGGTGAAAATATTCCTTTGGCGGGGCGATAAACCCGCCTACGCCCATCACCGGTTCTGCAATAAAGGCTGCAATCTTGCCGTGTGTGGTTGTTTGTATGGTGGTTTCAACATTATCCGCACATTCC
>CAZZIY010000229.1:0-3525 GCA_964654525.1 uncultured Vampirovibrionales bacterium
AAAGACAATGAAATAAAAAATTTTATAAATTAAATTAACAATTATAAAGGACAGTTTGCTCAATATTTAGTACCCTTAAATTAGAAAAGACTACTTTCAGTAGAAAATCTAGTTATATTTGAGTAGAGCATAGTAAATAAGTTTAATAGACAGTGTGAACGGGCAGCCCCCCCAATGAAATTGTCCTTTTTCAAATCTCTCTTGAACACCTGTCTTTTCTACTTGGGGACTAAAAAAGTGCGCTGCTAAAAAAGTGCGGTGAATGAAAGACGCAATTTGGGTTCGTATTTGCTCTTTAGTTTGAAGTAAAGTTTGGGACAGACAGTGTGTACAAGAAAGGTGTCTAACGGATGAAGCTACCGTCTTACAGTGTTCACTTACCTAAGCATTCACCTCAATTTTTAGGTAGTAACCCCAAACGCGCTCAAAGACGAGCTGATGCTGCTGCAAACAGGGCTTTACAAGATCAATTTTCAGTGGGTGTCCGAACAACTAGAGAAGCGCCGTCAGTGGGTCAGAAACATACCAGCCAAGCGAGTTTTGATGCACAGGCTGCCGCAGACTGGTCAGAGCCGTTTTTAACCACCACCGCAAGTGGATTTGAAAACATGCCCTATCGTTTCCCACTGGGCAGCATGGCAATCAGTATTCCTGGATATGACCCAGAGCCTATGGTCAGCATGGCCCTTCCCTTCCCTTTGACAAAAGAAGAGCATCAGGCACTGTCAACACTTTTTGATGATGCAGGCCTGAAACCCAAAGGGGAAATAACTCATGATGATTACACCCAACTGGAGCGATATCACCGCTTAGAAGCAGGCGTCAAGGACATTTTAAAAGTGTCTTCTTCCTCAGACAGTAACCCCTTGATTCCCTTTGCCATGGCGGGTTTGGTGATGCTGCCTCATGCGCAGTTACTGGAAAAGCTCGGGTTTGTGGATGCCGCCCGTGAGAAATATACCGAAATCGCAGAATCAGCAACACATGCTGTTCCTGGCAGTGAGCTGAATGCAGACTCTCGGCATTTTATTTATAATGCCCTGGGAGATTTTGCCTTTCGTCAAGGAGAGCTGAGAACAGCGCTTCGCTATTACGATAGAGCTCAAAAGACGGGGTGGGGAAAGATAAATCCAAGCTATAAAGCAGCGGAAGCCAAAGCACACTTGGCGATGAAGCAGCCGAATAAAGCCATTGCTGCATATGAAGGTATGATGAAACTCCTTACTGGTTCTCCACACAAGCAAGAAGAATGGGCGATGCCTTCTGTCCTAAGCGCTGAAAGTGTTCCAGAAAACCCGGTTCTCGTATTTGCAGATTTACTTAAACAACACGGCAAAACGGAGCGTGAAGCGCAAGTGCGAGCAACTTGGTCTGGCTGGGTTTCTGCCGCTGAAGCAAAGCTTGCCTCATTGCCAGCAAGCGATGATCGCTATGCGGCGGATATCGTCTCTGTTGACTGGTTTAGCAGAAGCTAATCATCCACACTGACCTTAATGTGCTTGTCTTTAATGTGTCTGCTCTACCCAGTGGCTATATTGGGGCGGCAGAATCAGCGCATCTTGGTAGCCAAGTGTCTTGCTGGCCCACCAAGGCCAGTAAGGGTCACGGAGCATCTCTCGGGCCAGTAATACAATATCGGCCTTGCCCTCAGTAATAATGTCGTTGGCCTGCTCTGGTTCTGTAATCATCCCGACAGCCGCTGTGGCAATACCGGCTTCTTTTTTGATCGCCTCACTAAAAGGCACTTGCCAATTAGGCTCGATGGGGTAATGGCCGACACCTGGCGTGGCAAAGCCAGAGCTGCAGTCGATCAGATCCACACCAGCTGCTTTGAGAAGGACGCTAAGCTGAATGCTTTGGGCTAAATCCCAACCTGTTTGACCTTCTTGAGCCCAGTCGCTGCAAGAGAGTCTGACTGACATGGGCAATTCAGATGGCCAGGCTTTTCGCATCACTGTCGCTGTTTCTAACACAAAACGGCAGCGGTTTTCAAAGCTTCCCCCGTAGCGATCATCGCGGTGATTGGTGAGTGGGGAATAGAAACTATGGGCCAAATACCCATGGGCGGCGTGGAGTTCGAGCCATTGAAAGCCCGCTTCTACGGCTCGCTGAGTTGCGGCCACAAAGGCGGCCTGGATTGCTTCTATCTCTTCAATGCTGAGTACGTTGGGCATTTTATTGAGTTTTTTTGGGTCAAACACCAAGGCGCTGGGGGCTAGGGTGGGCCATCCACCTTGCGAATCTTTTAGGTGGTGAGCCCCTTCCCAGGGTCTAGCAGCGCTGCCTTTGCGTCCGGCATGTGCCAGTTGAATCCCAGGAACACACTCTTGCTCTTTCAAAAATTGTGTGATGCGCTTCATAGGCGCAATATGGTCGTCACTCCACAGCCCGGCATCTTGGGGGGAGATTCGGCCTTCGGGTCGAACCGCCGTGGCTTCAGCGATAATCAGACCCGCACCGCCCACAGCACGAGAACCCAGATGCACCAGGTGCCAATCATTCATCATGCCGTCCTGCACCTTGCCGTCCTGGGCACTATACTGGCACATAGGAGAGACACCAATCCGGTTTTTCAAACGAATACTGCGAAATGTGATGGGCGTGAAGAGGGCAGGGCAGTCCGAAGACTCAGTTTTGACGGAGATGACGGCGGGTTTAGGAGCAGCACACATGGTATTAGGGCCTTTCTGCCAGAGGGAGCAATCTCAAGATAAAGCAATTTCCATAATGCTAGCCCGCCGATGTCCCAAACACAATGGGACGTGGCATTATTTATTCGGTTTTAGACTAGCCTGGATCGCTTTTCGGGCATCTTCCAGTCGGCGGCCAATCCCAATACGGATGGGTTCAATATCGGCAAGCAGCTTTTTGGATCCGTGTTTTCTTTGAGATGTTAGGCGTTGCACCAAGGCGTGGGCTTCTTTCTTCAGCTTGCTGGCGCTTTGAACAATGGTGTACACGGCATCGCTTTGCTCTTTGGAAAGTAAACCTTGGTGGGGCCAGGTGCCAGGCGAAATTTGAGGCTACGCTCAAAGCAGTCAGTGGCTTTTTGGCCAGTACTACGGCCAGCACGAGGCCCGCCTTTTTGAACCAAGACGCTCAGTCCGTATAGATTACTTCTGCCGTGACGAAACAGGCCCGCTTCTTTAAGGGCTTTTCGTGCAGTTTCTCGGCCAAGCTGCAGGGCCCTACTGGCAAATTTCGGTGCGTTACGGCGGGTGTTACTCAGTTGCATACAGCGACTCCTTTTGGGATGGCTTGTTATTACACAGAATTAAAACCGGGCAGGCCTGAAATTGCTGAGCGCACGAGGAGGCTGTGCTGGCGTATCAAGAGACAGCTGGCCACCTGGGTTTGTGTCTTTATGTCTGCGTTTTAAGTCTCTCGGCTCCCCGCCTGTTGCACTCGTGCATGAGGTTATGCTACCTTAAGCATCACTGTGTTTTGGGCCATTAGCTCAGTTGGTTAGAGCGCACCCCTGATAAGGGTGAGGTCCGGTGTTCAAGTCACCGATGGCCCACCATT
>CAZZIY010000230.1:0-3510 GCA_964654525.1 uncultured Vampirovibrionales bacterium
TTCACGGTAGTCTTCCCGTGTCTCTGGCGGTTTGTTGGAAAAATCATCCAAGCCAAAAATCTCACGACATAAAAAGGACTTTACAAAAGAGTGTGCAATCAAAAAATCCAGTAATTGTTCTCGGGCCTTGGTCACATCCGGTGCATATTTAGCCAACAGTGCATTGCCCTTTTGAATAGAAGAAGTCATATAACGACGAGCACGCTGAATTTTGTCCTGACAGGATTTAGACTCTTCCAGTGTCTTTTCTAATTTTCGTAAAACCCGGTTTTGAACCCGTTCAGCATATTTTTGCCGCTCTTGTGAATTAAACCGTGGGACGTTTTGCCATTTGTCAAAAGGCGTAAATTTTTCTTTAGCGGCAATGGAATCGAGATCCAGATGCTCATAACCAGGGATGAGAGCGCCACCACTAGAAGCATTGTAAACACGACGGTTCAGACGGGGAATCACAATTTCTGCAATATCTTGAAATTGTCTCAAAATATTTAAATAGTCCGGGCTGGTTTGCAACATGGACCCGTCTTGGCCTTCAATCGTGGCCAACTGAAGCTTACGGCCCACTTGCGTTTCTGTATTTTCGAGTTCAAAGTTACCTTGCCCGTCAAAGCTAACATGCACACCCCCCGCGTATTGTTGCGTGCCCTGAAAAGCCAAATCTTGGCCAATCATCACCACGGGATTGCATCCCATCGAGAGAGCAGCAAAAAGAGAGGTGATAGAAACCGAACTGCCGCTGGGGAAAAATGGATTGGGTTCATCAAAAATAGAATTAACCCATTCAGAAAATTGCGGATAGTTTTCGTAAGACATCCAGTAGCGCTCGCGACATGGCACCGAAAAGGAGTGCTCATTCGAGAAAGGCCCTGTCAGAATATTGATATTTTCCGTTCCCGCAGGCAGTTTTGCCAGCTGCTGCATGGCACCTTCGTAATCCAGGAAGGACACAAAATCCGGCTCAATCCCCGCAGCCAGTAGAGGTCTTAAGGCCGCACCCACAGCAATCACCACCATGGTCTCTTTGTGTTTACGAATTAATTCAATATTGCGGTCCAAGGAAGGGCCGGCCGAAACCAGCAGTGCGGGCTTATCCTGAAACTTAAAGAATAAATCTTTAAACGGACGGCAGGTATGCATAAACTGCAAATTGGTAAAAAATTGGGCATGCCAACGGGTATTGTAATAAAACCCGCACCGCATCTGTGTTTTTTCCACTTCCACGAAGCGAACGACTTCCTCAAAAATACCTTCAATATCTTGCTGCATTAAAGTGGTATAGCCTGGTAACACCAAGGCATCCACCTCATCACCAAATACGTAGGTATCCTTAAATTTGGATAAGAAATCGGGCAGGGTATGCCCAATATGAACCCGATCTAAGCTGAAATATTCTGCCAAATCCACATTTTCTAGTACAAAGCGTAGTAACGAGAGATTCGGCTCATACACCATAATCTTACCGTTGCGGCTCTTATCGACCAAGGTCTGCAGCATATACCCCAAACCCAGGCCAAACAGTAGATGATTACTGCGGATCCCAATCTTACATTGAGCTTGGATGAGTTGTTCCGCTTCTTGAACAGCCCCCGTAAGGCTATGAAGCGGTGTATTATGGTAAAGCAAACTGTAATCACCCGCACTGGTCTCCACCAGCTCAATATTGGAATTGCCTGCAGCGATATCCACCAATGGGGTTTGTTTCAGTTGCTGCAATAAAGCATAATTCTCGTCTTTTAAGGACAGCGCGCGGCAATTTTTTTCAAAAAACATCCAATACTCCTTAGCTAGTGAGGTGATAAGGCGACCACACCGTCGTAAAAAACCACCTTCAACCAACTCTTACGTCTAAGGTGATTTCCAACCCGTAAGTCCATATTAGACGCCAAATGCGTCCATGACGTCCCCTGTTTATGGGATCTTTTTGAGAATCGCTTTAAGGCTACCCTGATGACTAGACTTGGTGCTGTAATTCTTGAGTCAAGAAGGTCTGACAAATCAACAATTCTTCCTCTGTGTCCACATCCACTGAGCGGAACCATGGCATTTCGTAAGCCAGTAGCGTTCCGTCTCTGAGAGAACCACCTTGCAAAAAGGCAGGGACATTAAAAATATAAATAGCCCCATTGGGCAGGACCAAGTCCTTATCTTCTTGAAACGTGGATATCAGCGTTCGCTGCGGGGTGAGCTCAAAGGTCCAGTTAAGCGGTTTGGCGGTATGGTGAACACTGGCCAGCCCGTCTGCTTCTGGATTGTTTTCCAGCAACTCAATGGCCCTATCAATATCAACGGATGTGCGTAACGGCGATGTTGGCTGTAATAGCATCAACCATTCTGGAAGGGCTTCTGGCGAAAACTGGCTGAGAAAATACCGCAAGGAGTCTTCCGTTGTGGCTTGGTTATGGCTGACTGAGGCTGGTCGTTCAAAAGAGGGGATTTCAATCTGGTATTCTGCGGCGATGGCAAGAACTTGGGGATCATCACTAAAAACCCAACAACGCGGCAGTCGGGTCGCCTTTGTGGCGGCTTCAAACGTGTAAGCAATCATTGGCCGCCCCGCGAGATTCCGGGTTGCCTTGCCCGTTAGACGCACCGAGTGTTTACGGGAAAGGACTATTCCCCAAATCGAATCTTTTAAGGCCGCCATAACGATATAGATACTCCCAAATCAATCACCAAGATAATTACAAGATAATTAAATGATCCGCACTAGCGATAATCAAATCAATGGATTTTTATTATAGAATACTTCAGGGTCCATCGTTCGAGAATTGAGAGAGATAGACCGTAAACTTCCTCCATTTGGAGGGTGAATTCCGATTGACGGCAACGCTAAGATGAATGTCGGAAGATCAATTCTGGGGATTTATCCCTGGTTTTTAGTTCTCAGTTTTTTAATTCTCATTTTTTCCTAAGCACATAAGATACGAGGGCCGGTGTTTTAACGATGTTTTCATCACCTCAGTTTTCATCTTCTCCCAACCCTAAAAAACGTGGCAAAGCCTCTGCCCCGTCCATTCGTATTCCATTGTCTGTACCTCAACTGAGCGCTGCAGAGCAAGATGCTGTGATGGCTTGCTTACAAAGTGGTTGGATTTCAACGGCCAGCCCTCAAGTTCGCGCCTTTGAGAGTGCTTTTGCCGAGACCGTTCAGGCAGAATACGCAGTTGCCACACATGCAGGCACAGCTGCCATTCATTTGGCCTTACTCGGTTTAGGGATTGGCCCCTCAGACGAAGTGATTGTTCCGGCCTTATCCTTTGTGGCCAGTGTGAACCCTGTACTATACGTAGGTGCCACCCCTGTCTTTATTGACGTGGAAATGAATACCTTTGGTTTAGATCCCGATCAGTTGGAAGCCGCAATCACCCCCAATACCAAAGCGATTATTGTGGCCCATCTCTATGGATTTACGGCCCGAATGCACGAGATTATGGAAATCGCCAAACGGCATGAGATCCCCGTGATAGAAGACGCCGCTGAATCCCTAGGCGCTACCTATAACGGACAGCC
>CAZZIY010000231.1:0-3465 GCA_964654525.1 uncultured Vampirovibrionales bacterium
CAATCCGACCTCGAGGCCACGGCCAAAGGAGACGGAACGGGGACGGGCAATAATTTCCGGATTCTAGCCAAGCAAGTGGATGTGGTGCAAGGGACGGACCGTTTTAATGAAATCAACGTCCGCAATCCTGATCTTTACTATAAACAGCACAAACTCTTTCCCCTGCCTGATCAAAAATTCGGGCAGGATAAAAACACAGACAGTTTATATAACTTGGGCCCACCTATTGGGAATAGTCCAGATTTAGGTGGATTTTATGGCGGCCCTAGTGCCAGTTTTAGACTGGGGCAGGGTGTGGCCAGAATTTCGCCTCTGCTTAGTCTGGGCGGTGGTGGTCGGCGCTTTCGATCCCGTCAGAGCTTTGAGAAAAAAAGCTTTGCCCCAGGTATTGGAGGACTGATTCAGTATCAATCTTCCACCAGTCTGCTGAATTTGGCCTACAACTCTCATATCAATCAGCCGTTGATTTATGCCGAGAAACGCTTTAACGAAAACCGGGACCGTTTGAGGGTCACACTCAACGAAGATTATAATCAGGGATTCTTTGGGTATGAGCGCCCGTTCTGGTCTGCCCAAATTGCAGATTCTCGTGTGTTGTCTGAGTTTGGCAATTTTCAGTTGTCTACATTTGCCAGTGCTGGGGTGTTGCACGATGAGTTTTACCCGACCAATACACCCAAATATTTTGTTAAAGCTCCCAAAAATGCCACCCCAGAAACCGCGGGTCGGATTCAGTTGCAGGCACAAATACGGAATCAACAGCCATTGTTGAGTATAGGTCAGCATTTTAACCTGGGGGCAGCGGCACAATTTGGGCTTTCAGGTTATTCCACAGGTGATATTCTCGGTATTGCACGAGCGGGACCGATTGCCAATTTACAGTTTAAAAGATGGCAGTCCGCTACCGGATATTTTGCGGCTGTTACCTCGGGGCGCTCTCCCTTTGTGTTTGACCAATATTACCGTGGCAGCAGCTATGTGTTTTTGGGTAACACCGTAAAAGTCAATCAATATTTGACGGTTGGCCTCCACCAAGATTTAAACCTGAACCGCAGCAATGCTCGAAATGACCTACTCGTTGGTAATCAGTTTTTCGTGTTGTTTGGGCCCAAAAACGTGAAGTTTAATTTGGGCTACGATTTTATCCGGCAACGGTCTTACTTTGGGATTAATTTTCCCGGAGATGGGGATACAACCGTATTTTATGACCGGATGAAGATTTATCAACCTGTTCAGTACGATACCCCGCCAAGACCCATTAACGGAAATCCAGTCAGTTCCAATGAGACCTCTTTGCCCAAACCTAAGGAAACAAACTCGGCTGAGACTCCTCCTGGTGAGACTCCACCTTCAGTTGATGTGGATGTTTCCACTGGGGAAGTGACTGGAATGCCGAATTAGAAAACATGCCAATCAATTTTATTTGGACTTTCGGTTTTGTTGCACTAGCATAAGATATGCATTCATTCTGCGAGTAATGAAAAAAAGGAAATAGTGATTCTATGCCGTTGCGCGACTGGTTTGCTTCTCGAAAAAGCAATACGGATAAATTAGATGCTTCGCTGAGTAATCAAAAAATCAGTGATGATGAGCTTTGCAAATTATGGACATTATGTTTTCAATGTCACGAGCAGTTACCCACCAAAGATTTTACCCAGAACGCCAAGGTATGCCCTAAGTGCGATTATCACTTTCGTATTGGCGCTTGGGAGCGAATTGCTCAGTTAACCGAGCAAGAGGAGTATTTTCAGGAACACGGCCGTTGCGAATCTAAGTCTTTTAAAGAGCTTTTTGGTAATCTCACCTCGGCTGATCCGCTGGGGTTTGAGGATACACAAGCGTATCGTTCCAGAATTGAGGATGCGAGAAAAAAATCAAAGCTGAATGAGGCCATTGTCACTGGTGAAGCTGTTTTGGGTAACCACCGCGTAGCTTTGGGTGTGATGGACTTTGCTTATCTGGGCGGCAGCATGGGGAGTGTTGTTGGCGAAAAAGTGACACGACTGATTGAATACGCCCTGGAGCAGAGGCTTCCCCTGGTATTGTTCTCCTCTTCCGGCGGGGCTCGGATGCAAGAAGGTACGTTTTCACTGATGCAGATGGTGAAGACAGGCGCCGCTCTGGCACGACTTCACGAAGCGGGGCTTCTATTTATCTCAGTTTTGACTGAACCCACCTTTGGCGGAGTGACGGCTAGTTACGGCACTTTGGGTGATATTATCATCGCCGAAGAGGGCGCCAGAATTGGCTTTGCTGGCCGCCGTGTGATTGAGCAAACCATTCGCCAAAAGCTGCCGGCAGACTTCCAAACAGCAGGCTATCTCTTGAAATACGGTCAGTTAGATATGGTCGTGCGTCGACCGTCTCTAAGAGGGACCTTGATTGAGCTGCTTCGGCTCCATCAGCCCTATCAAACATCACACATGGCCCAAACTCAAAACATAAACGAAGCCAAAAAGACCCCTAAAGTGAAGGCAGCGACTTCTTAACAGGAATGCGAGATTTTCACCGATGTCGATTCAACCCCTCGAATTTGAAAAACCCCTCTTTGCAATGAAGGACAAAATCAATGAGCTGGAGCAAATGAGCCAATCGATGAATGTCAGTTTAGAAGATGAGATTGAACGCTTGAAGACCCAGGCCGATGAAGTTCAGATAAAGCTGTACCGGACTCTAACCCCAGCACAGCGCTTGCAGATAGCAAGACATCCTCAGCGACCGAGCTGCTTGGATTTAATACAGATGATATCGTCTGACGTTTGGTTTGAGCTGCACGGTGACCGTTGTGGTACAGATGATCGTGCCATTATTGGTGGGATCATGGAGATTGAAGGTCGTCCCTGGATGGTTTTGGGAACCCAAAAGGGAAAAAATATGAAAGAAAACTTGGTCCATAACTTCGGTATGGCCAACCCAGAAGGATACCGTAAGGCACTGCGTCTGTTTCAACATGCTGAGAAATTTAAGATGCCGATTCTGACACTGATTGACACGCCTGGTGCGTATCCAGGGATGGACGGAGAGCAACACGGCATCGGGCAAGCGATTGCGATGAATATTCGCGAGATGGCTCGGATGCGAGTCCCCATTATTTCTGTGGTGATGGGTGAGGCCAGTTCTGGTGGCGCTCTTGGGATTGGGGTCGCTAACAAAATTTATTTGCTCGAACATGCACTTTATACGGTGATTTCACCCGAAGGCTGCGCTTCTATTCTCTGGCGCAGTGCAGAGTATGCCTCTCGTGCCGCAGAAGCCCTCAAGATTACCTCTCATGACCTACTGGAGTTTGGGATTATTGACGGGATTATTGAAGAGCCGACCGGGGGGGCTCATTATGACCCTGCCCTTTGCGCTGAGCGGGTGAAAGAAACCGTCTTACTTGGTCTAGAGTCAGTCATAAATTTGGGCGACTCTGCCGAGTGGATTCAACAGCGCTACGATAAATACCGAGGCATTGGTGCCTTT
>CAZZIY010000232.1:0-3462 GCA_964654525.1 uncultured Vampirovibrionales bacterium
CCATGTGGGCGTTGGTAATAATTTAGCCATCTGTACTGATAAAAACACCAGAGCCTGTTCCTTGCTGCGGTATAGCATTGTAGAAGGCATCCATGGCAATGCTGGTACTTGTGATGTTGACCACTGTAGGGCTCAATTTTTTGTATATGGCAATATTACGCTCTTCTTCATTGGGGTATGGTGAGAGAACTTGTGGTTTTAGCGGGGTTTTTTCCGCCGAAAGTACCGTAGGACAGTACGAACAAACCAGAGTCATAAACACGAGTACAAACAAAAGCATCGTGAGGTAGACACTTCTTCTAGGGTGAGTACTTCTACGGTGAGTAAAAAGAGACAAGTGGGCTGTCCTTTATTCAGTGCAAAACAGTTTAAAGCAAAACAGTTTACAGTAAGATGAAAGACTAGAAAATGAAGGACTAGGGTAAACCAAAGGTCAGTGAGACAGAACCCCTTTTTTGTTATGACGACGTTTGAACGACAACGCAATGAAAACCGAATTTTCGGCCGACTGAAAGAGTGGTCGGAATTTATCAAGTTTGAACACAGTGTGTTTGCCCTGCCCTTTGCCTTGTCTTCCCTATTGCTTGCCTCTCCCAATCACTGGCCCCCGCTGGAAACAGTGGGGTGGGTAATTTTGGCGATGATTTCCGGGCGCACCTATGCGATGGCAATGAACCGCCTGTTGGATGCAACGATTGACGCCAAAAACCCTAGAACACAGAACCGAAGTCTGCCGGCAGGCAGAATGAGCCAATGGGAAGCTTGGGGGCTTACACTTACAGCTGCCCTGGGGTTGTGTGTGGCCACGTACCAATTGCCGGCGTTATGCCAAACCTTGCTGCCCGTTGCTTTTTTTATTTTGACGGTGTACTCACTCTTTAAGCGCTTTTCTCCTCTGGCACATCTGGTTTTGGGTGTGGCACTCGGCTCTTCTTCTGTTGGGGCTTGGATAGCTCTCACTGGTATTTGGTCTGGGTGGGCGGTTCTGTTTGCTTTGGCGGTGATGTTTTGGGTGGCCGGCTTTGATGTGATTTATGCGTGTCAAGATGAAGACTTTGACCGCAAGCATCACTTGCACAGTATCCCTGTTTGGCTGGGCCGCGGAAGGGCCCTTCAGGTGAGCCAACTCTTTCATGGTCTGATGCTGCTGTGCCTGATTGCCTTTGGCACGGGCTATCCTCACACAGTGGGGATGTTTTATTGGCTGGGATTGTTGTTTTTAAGTTGGAAACTCGTACAACAGCACGCGTTGGTTTCCCTGAGCTCATTGGAAAAAGTGAATGAAGCTTTTTTTGTGGTCAACGGTCAGATCAGTGTGCTGTTTTTTGTGATGATTCTCTTGGATAAGGCTCTATGAAGTACAAACGTCTTCGTCATTATCCGCATATGGACGGCACACACTACGGTCCAGCACTGTTGCCCTACACACAGGCCATTTACGAGCTGTTGCGCCGACGATTTAACAAAGCGTTTTTTCAGATTGGCCTTTCGGTGGAAATCACGGGAGACATTTTACGCTATATTGCACAAGGCAAGCTGCAGTGGCGACATGTGTTTCCGCAAATGTCCTTTGTTGGGGTGACGACGCTGGGAATAGCCCTGATTGTTTCCACTTTTGCCGCGATGGTGATTGCGCTTCAAGTGGCAACAGAAATGGCTCGGCAAGGGGCTTCCAATTATGTGGGTGCGCTTGTATCCCTTGCAATGCTTAGAGAGCTTGGTCCGATTATGACCGCTGTCGCTGTGGTGGCCATGGCAGGGTCTGCTTATACGGCAGAACTCAGTACCATGCAAATTAGCAAACAGATTGATGCCTTAAGAGTGCTTCACGTAGACCCGATTCGCTACTTGATTATGCCCCGTGTTGTTGGGGCCGTGCTTGCCATGCCGCTTCTGACGATTATTACTTGCACCAGTGGGATTGTGGGCGGGATGGCCATTAGCCAGTGGTTGGCAGATATTCCCTGGTATACCTTTTTGGATTCTGTCTGGCAGCAAACAGAGCCCAAAGACATCTGGACCGCGCTCTTTAAATCCGCGATATTTGGTTACATCATTTCGATTTTGACCACCACGATTGGGCTCTCCACACAAGGTGGTGCTAAAGAAGTAGGAACGGCAACCACACGGGCAGTCGTCTGGTGCTTTGTGAGTGTGGCCTTGATGGACTACTTTATTACATTTTTAGTTTATGGCTCAGAATAAAATAAGAAAAAATAAAATGAGATAAATACCGATACGCCAGCAATAAAGGAAACCACTCTTTGACTTTGAACCCTTCAGCCCCTGTATTGATTGATGTTTCAAACCTGACAAAAGCCTATGGTGGCCGTATTGTTTTGAATGATATCTCCATTCAGGTCCATGAGGGCGAAGTGTTGGCAATTATTGGTACCAGTGGCTGTGGGAAAAGTACATTACTGCGCCTGATGTGTGGATTGGATACCCCGGATTCGGGCAATATAAACCTCTACGACCCCAACTATAGTATGGTTTTCCAGTATTCAGCCTTGTTTGATTCACTCACAGTTTTTGAGAATGTGGCGTTTTCCCTGATGGAAGAGTCGGATGACCTGCCTCCTGGAAAAGAGCCTAAGCCTAAACTTGGCGATCCAGAGATTATTGCGCTGGTCAAAGAAAAATTGCATCTGGTGGGTCTGGACGGCATTGAAATGCGCTATCCTAACGAGCTTTCTGGTGGAATGCAGAAACGAGTCAGCTTTGCCAGAGCCATTGTGAGCAATCCACGCATCATTTTTTACGATGAACCAACGGCGGGCTTGGATCCCATTGCCTCAACCGTGATTGAAAATTATATCCTTACGCTGCGAGATCAGCTCGGAGCGGCCAGTGTGGTGGTTACCCACCAGCATTCTACGATTCACCGCACTGCGGATCGGGTTTGCCTCCTCCATGGTGGTCAGGTTCGCTGGTTGGGAACCCCTGATGAGCTTGAAGTATCCGACAACCCTTACGCACTGCAGTTCGCCACATCCAGTCTGATTGGCCCAATGACGGGAGATCTGGTGTAAGCCGACACTCCGTATTTTCCGGTATGATAATGGACAGTTCAAAAACGAGTAGGATAATGTATGCCCCGATCAATTGAAACCTTGATGAAGCGGCGAAGCGCCACAGTCAAAGTAGGCTTGTTGGCTTTGGTGAGTGTGCTTCTCTTAGTCTTTGTAATGATTTGGCTGCGTGGGCGAGGGCTAACGACTGGGGATACTTATACGGTTTTCTTTCAGGATGTAGACGGCATGCGTGAAGGTGCCGCCGTCCAGATTATGGGGATTCGCATTGGCTTTATTGATACCATTCAGCCCACCCGAAAAGATGGTAAATATTATGTGGCCGTAAAATTCACGATCAATACCCCAGAGATCAAAGTTCCTAAAGGGTCACAGCTGTCTATTCAGCAGTCCGGTATTATTGGGGAAAAATTCTTAGAGATCTCTCCCC
>CAZZIY010000233.1:0-3416 GCA_964654525.1 uncultured Vampirovibrionales bacterium
CAAGGGCGGTATCCCGATCTCACGTTCCTCTTTGATGCGGCCCCAGACTTATTGAGAAGCCGAGTAGAAGCCCGTGGTGCTGCAGACCGCTTGGAAAGAGAGCAGTTGAATTTTTATACCCGGGTTAGAGACGGGTTCTTGGCCTTAGCAAAAGAAAACCCCAAACGGATTTGCGTCCTGGATGCCACCCAGCCCATCGAAAAAATTCACCAGGCTGTACTAGAAGCGCTCACGCGATAAACCCTTTTTCACTCAGAGACATTTTCTTGAGTGAAGGGCTGAGGGCCTTCAATGGTTACCGTGATAATTCGGGCCCCTTCGGCTTCTGCCACCGTCAACGTTAAATCTTCAAACTCGATTTTATCACCCACTTCAGGCTCTCGTCCCAAAATCCCAAACACATAGCCGCCCACGGTGACAAACTCATCGGTCGGAATGTTGAGCTCGTAGCGTTGGTTTAAATCTTCGATATTATACTTGCCGCTAATTTGAAGCTTATTTGGCGAGACCATCTCCAGTTGAAGCTCTTCTACATCATGTTCATCCCAGATCTCGCCGACAATCTCTTCCATCAAGTCCTCAATGGTCACCAGACCGGCAAAGCCTCCATGTTCATCGGCAACCGCAGCCATCCGGATTTTCTTGCGCTTCAGGTCTTCTAACAGATCAATCACCGGTTTATTGACGGGATAAATATCCAACTCTCGAACCAAGGTCTTCAGGGGCACAGTTTGGCCTTTACGCAGAACATCAAACACATCGCGAGAATGGACAAAACCCAGCAGTTCATCGACATTGTCTTCGTATACGGGCAAACGGGTATGCCCCGATTCACTCATCAGATCGGCGACCTCTGAAATATCGGTGCTTACTTCTACTGCCACCACATCAATCCGGGGGATCATCACATCACGGACAACTGATTCCGTAAAATCATAGGCCTTTCGCAAGAGAGCTTCATCTCGAGGACCAAGGACACCAGAGGCCCTCCCTTTTTGGAGCAACTCTTGGTATTGTTCCCCAAACTCTTCTTCTCGCTCATCGGCAAGCACCTCAATAAAAACCTGCTGGAGCATCGGGATCCGTTCTTGCAGCTTATCTTTAATCCGTTCGGTCAGATCATCGACGTCTTTTACGGGAATATCAGGGTCCACCTCCACAGTCATATGGACAATCAGCCCGGAGATTCCCTGATCGATGGTTTTAAGATTATGGACGTGAGACACCCCATGAATGGTATTTACTTGGGCGCGAATCTGCTCTTCCACATTGGGCGGGGCGGCAGCTCCCGTTAAAAATCCCCGGTTAAACCAGAACAAATTTAAGGCCAAAAAGGCCAGCATCAAGGCAATAAGCATCGATGCCACCGCATCAGGAATATGCGCCAAAGAGGGAGACAGCAAACCAAAACGGACCAAGTAATCGGCAGACAATAGGGCAACCAATGCCAGCAAGACCCCGAACAGTGCCATGGCATCCTCGTAAAACACAAAGCGGGTGGTTGGGCCTTTCACAAGATGGATGGATTTTAATGCTTTTGGAAGGGTAGACCACACGGTTGCTTTAATTCTCAACTCTTCTAAGACCGCGGTAGAGGCCTTAAACACAGCGTAGCCTTCAAAAATCAAGCTGGCAATCAGGATGGCAACAGCCCACCCGAAGTTCATCAGAGGGTCCGGATGTGACAATCTCTCCAAACCAAATTTAAATGACAAGATAGCGCCAATGGCGAGTAATACACTGGCAGACAGTGCCCATAAGTTTGCTTCAAGCCCGTATCCAAAGGGGTGCGTTCTATCTGGCGCGCGCCGTCCCCGGATAATCCCAAAAAGCAAGATTAAACTATTAAAACCATCGGCAAAAGAGTGTAAGGCTTCACTTTGGAGGGCTACACTGCCGGACATCCAAGCGCCCACCCCCTTGAGTGCAGCAATGACAAAATTGGCAAACATGGCCACACAAACGGCACCAACAGCGTGTCGATGTGTTTCACCAGCCTTAAGCGGCAGGTTTGGTATTAAGTCTCCATCTGTAAAACCGCCTCTAGGGCGACTACTGGGAGGGTCACTCGAACTTGAACTAACGTTCATATAAGATGTTTTTGGATACCCAGAGTTTGCTTAAATACCGAATCAAAACATACCTCTTCAAAAGGTAGTTATTCTATTATAGCTGAACCAGCTTCGACACCAGAGATAGACTGCCCCATGGGAAGAGGCTGATTGGCCAAATCATCCATAAAGGTTTCATTGCCGGTAATCACACCGCCTTGATGCCCTCGCCGGTGTGGAATTTTACGGTTTTTCCCAGGCCCTCGAGGCGAGTCTCCCCGCGGTTTACTCAGAATATCTCCGATTAAAAACGCCAGGGTGCCAATAAATATCGCTCCGGGAAATGCCACCATCAGAATCTTAAACATCTGCATCGACATGGCCTGCATCGATTCTGTCATCCCAGTCGGGGTGGACATATCCATTGAGGAGAAAAGCATCACAAGGCTAGTGCCCAGATAGACAATTGACCCGGTCACTCCAGCCAGTTTTACAGACAGTTTCATCGTTGTTACTCACTCTCTGATTACTATTGGGTTATCTCGAAATTTGGTTGGTATTTTCCATATTGATGATCCCTAAAGATTTGACTCTGACGGTAGGACCAATTTCGTTGTAGGAAAGAATTGCGATTTGCGGTAGCGCTCGCTCAATCAAGCGCCTAAAAGGAAAACGAATCGCGGCATTGCACAAAATCACGGGTTGAACACCAAAGTTGGTAATCGCTACCTCAACTTCACGGTTTAGGGCTTGAAACAGGTTCTGGGTGAAAACTGGGCTTATGGCCAATCCTTTCCCATCATCCACAAGACCCTTTGCCATTTCCTCTTCAATTTCTGGCGCCAAGGATAAGATAGGTAGCTCACCTGAGCTGGGATCCTGGTGCTGTTTACAGATACTTCTGGAAAGAGCCATACGAACTTGTTCGGTCAAATAATCCGGATCTTTACTTACCCGGCAATGATAACTGAGGGATTCGAGAATACTGACCATATCTCGAACCGACACTCGCTCGCGAAGAAGATTCTGCAATACCTGGTGAACCTCTGCCACACTCAGCTGATCCGGGATGAGATCATTGACCAGACTTTCAGACGTTTTCTTGGTGTTTTCCAATAAGTTTTGTAAATCTAAGCGGCTAAAAATATCGGCTGCATTGCGTTTAAAAATCTCGGTCAAATGAGTGGAAACCACCGCAGAAGCGTTGACCACTGTATACCCGTTGGCTTCTGCTTCTTCTTTTTGATCTTCGCCAACCCAAATCGCCGGCAGGCCAAAGGCGGGCTCTTTGGTCTCAATCCCTTGGATAGTCTCCTCATTGTCGGGATCCGTATTCATCGCCAGCCACATATCACTCATCACCTC
>CAZZIY010000234.1:0-3416 GCA_964654525.1 uncultured Vampirovibrionales bacterium
TGCAAACGTTCCGTGGAGAAAAAATACCGGAACCCCAGAGGGCAGCATAATATTTCGGAGTGAGGGCTTAGAGGGTGAGTTTAAAGTGGGGTTGGCCGCAAACCGCAGACCGTGAGATTGAACAAACTGGTCGCCAGAGCTAGCAGGTGTATTTCCTGGTTTTAAGGCGCGGAAAGATATCGTATTTGGCAATATTGAGCCAGGCAAAGTGGCCACAGGCTTATGCTGGCGTATGACGGGCGGCGATATCAAAAGCGTTTTCCCCTAGAAGAACCCCTACAGTATAAATCCTAGATTCAAGAACCCAACCCCCGTATTATACGGAGGCCGTTTCCTTGTGACAATCAACCTGTTTCTCTCGAGAACGGGTTATCCAGAACGGGTTACAATAATAACGGATTTTTTCGGGGAGTTTTTACCGATGGCTTTGTCTTTATTTAGACCCCAGACGCCGTATTTATATCTAACTCTTCCATTGACGGTATTAACCGTCTTCTTTGCCCTGCCGCTATTATGGGCTGTTTACATTAGTTTGCAAGATTTTAGCCAAGACCTGTATCACCCCACTTGGGTCGGACTGACAAACTACCAACGGTTGCTCAACACGCCTGGGTTTTGGAAATCTCTGGGTTGCACTGCCTGGTTTGTCTTAGGCGTCCTTCCCCCAATGGTTTGTTTGCCTTTGGGTCTGGCCGTCTTAATGAACGGGTCGCTAAGGGGGATGGCGCTCTTTCGCATGGTCCTCTATTTACCGGTGATTACGTCAATGGTAGTGGTAGGAATTGCCTGGAAATGGCTATTGGCAGATAACGGTTTGATTAATTACGCTCTATCGCAGTTCCATCTGGGTCCTGTCGCTTGGCTGACCAGTCCGGATTTGGCGATGTGGTCGATTATTATGGTGGTGGTCTGGAAGGGTTCTGCCTATTACGCCATGATGTATCTTGCCCACTTACAATCCCTTCCCGATGAGTTGTATCAGGCTGCCGAAATTGACGGTGCTTCATTCTGGCAGAAGCATTGGCACATCACGCTCCCCCATTTGCAACCCACCCTTGCCATGGTGGCCACCATTTGCACCATTGCTGGAGTGAAAGTATTTACCGAGCTGGTAGTGATGACCAAAGGTGGACCAATCGGCAGTACCCATTCGCTGGTTTATTTTATTTACGATGCCGCCTTTGAGCAACTGGATCTGAGCCTGGCCTGTGCGGCAGGGCTTGTACTGATGGGGATGTTGCTCGTGCTATCCCTAATTCAGCTTAGATTAAAGCATTCGGCCGTTGTAGCCGCAGCCAAAGAAAGTCCATCCAGCTAATGTCAATCCTAACAAAACACCGTCTGCAATTCGTTCTACTCAGCCTATTCAGCCTGCTAGCTGTCATTCCTTTTGCCTGGCTGCTCTCAACCGCCCTAAAATCCTCTGATGAAAACATTTTTGCCTATCCACCCCATTGGCTTCCAGCAAAACTGACCTTTGATAACTTCCAGAGTGTCTGGCAACAGGTGCCCCTGGGCGCTTTTGTTCTCAACAGTTTAGTTGTTGGTGCACTAACCGTGCTTTTTAATATTACATTCAGTACGCTTGCCGCCTATCCTTTGGCAAGAATGAGTTTTCGCGGAGAAAAAGGTATTTGGATGGTGATTTTGTCTACGATGATGCTGCCTTTTCAAGTGATTATGATCCCCCTCTACTTGATGATGTTACATCTTGGGCTTGCTGATATAGCCGGCAGCTCCAGCACAGGGCTAGAAGCCAGCATTCGGACCTGGCTAGGCCAAGTGATCCCGTTTGTTATCAGCGGCTTTGGCATCTTTTTTGTGAGGGATGCGCTGGTCTCTCTGCCGCGGGATCTAGAAGAATCTGCTGTACTGGACGGATGTAACAGTTGGGATATTCTTTGGCGGATTCTCATCCCGTTGATTCGGCCCACACTTGCGACTCTGGCAGTTTTTAGCTTTATGGCCAGTTGGGGTGAGTTTTTATGGCCCAGTATTTTGCTCTCTGAACCAGAGCATTTCACACTCCCCCTTGGCCTTGTTCAGCTTCAAAGTGCTTTTAGTGCCAATTGGCGACTAATTGCGGCAGGGACTACTCTGTCTATGCTTCCGATTATTGTGTTTTTTCTATTGATGCAACGTTATTTTGTAAGCACCGACGTTGGCAGTGGGGTTAAAGGTTGAGTTTAAACACAAAAATACAAAGCAATTCGCATCGTCATTTGGATGGCTTTACGCTAGCATAGGCACTGCTAGCATAGACACTGTTTGTGCAAAATATTTGAGACACGCATCATTAATCGAGAGAGGAATGCCCGCTATGTCAAATCACGAGAAAATAAATCACGAAAAACGGTCTGTCTTAACTGTCTCTCGCCGAGATTTTTTAAAACAAGCCGCCCTCTTGGGAGGCAGTGTCCTTACTTTGGGCACCCTTAATGCTAATCCGCTGCTGGCTGCTGAGAAAAATAGCACGGGGAGTTCTATCATCACACCTTCTGTCACCGCAGGACCTCGTTATACGGCCAAAAACTTCAGCCATCTCACCACAGGACTCCCTGGCATGAGTGCGACCAGTATTCAAAATCACCTAAAGCTCTACGAAGGCTATGTCAAAAAGATCAATGAGATTCAAGAGCAAATTGCTGGATTTAGTGGTGATTTAGGCACTGCTAACGGGACCTATCACCCCTTTCGCGAGTTACACGTTGAACAAAGTTTTGCCCTTAACGCCACTGTCCTACACGAACTCTATTTTGAGAATTTGGGTAGCAGTGCCCCCGAGCCAACCAGCAGTGTTCAAGCCCATTTTACTGAATGTTTTGGCGACTGGAAAACCTATACCACGCAACTCAACGCCTTAGGTAAATCCATGCGCGGTTGGGTGATGACGGCCTATAATCTGCGCGACGGCCGCATTCACAACTACGGTCTTGATATGCACAACACCCAGGTTCCCTTAAATGTCTGTCCCCTTCTGGTATTAGACGTTTATGAGCACGCCTATTTTGGGGATTACGGCACCAACCGGGCTGGCTATCTGGATGCTTTCTTTAAAAATATTGACTGGGCCAAAGTCGATGCCCGTCTCAAAGCATCACTGCATCACCCAATTGGCTAAATTGTTCAATCGCGATAAAAACCCCGCAAAAAAAATTGCGGGGTTTTGTCTTATTGATGGTCTGGAATTAATTCCGCTTAATTCGCACCGTATAAGTAATACGGGTCTCTCCGTCTGCGGGAATCACAACCGGAAATACAACCGTATGTGAGTCTGTTTTTTTGAACGGATGTGAGTTAGACACCATCGTCCAGTCCCCAAACAAGTGGTCTGTCGACTCAATCGTAACCGGTGATTTTTTATGATTGCGCAGGGAGACCTCATACGTTTCTTCTATAAATGATGATTCCTGACG